>CAZBLL010000143.1:0-4932 GCA_964492625.1 uncultured Synergistaceae bacterium | reverse complement strand
TTCTTCTTTGGCCGCTTCCATCCTCTTGGTTTCGTAGATCTTCTGTTTCTCCTGATTGTCTTCTGTCTTCTCGATAGCCGTCTGCGCTTCCTGCTGCTTTTTCTCGACGACGCTCTTGATCTGTTTCTGCACCTGCTCGAAACGTGGATGCTGGAAAAGGACCTTCTGAGGATCGATGACTCCGACTTTTTCTTCGGCCGCAGCCACACCGCTCAGAATCATAAGCATGAAAACGCCAAGCATCGCCAGTACAAGTACCTTTTTCGTTCCTGTCATAAAGGAACCTCCTTTACAGCTTTTACTCGGGTATTTATTTTATCTTGCGAACCTTCCCACGTCTAGGTAGAATTACGGAGCATTTTTCACCTTACAGCGGAAAGGAAGTAGCCTCTTGAAAAACAGTTGCATAGCCCTGTTCAACACTACTCACATGGCCGTTCTTTTTGAGAAAACGTGCCGGTCAAACGGTTTTTCGGTCCGGATCATACCCGTCCCTAGGCATCTTTCGGCCAGTTGCGGGCTCGCATGCCGTTTCGACCGCCCGGATATTGAAGCCATCCGCTCTCTTGCGGCCGAACACAATATCGAAGTCGCAGAATACCATGAAAACGGCTAGGAGTCACCCCGGGGCGAAGCAGTCCATGTCATGGCGCAGATCACTGCGCCTCCGGCTTCGGCTATGGCATCCGCAGCCCTGCGGAGCGTGGTCCCGGTAGTGCAAACATCGTCCACAAGCACCACCCTGTTTCCACCAAGCGACCCACCTTTCCAGCAGAAAGCGCTTTTCGGAAGAGCTCTCCTGGCTGAGCCGGTCTTCCGGGCCTGGCCATCCGTATGGCTTCTCCATACCAGACCCTTTGTTACCCTCACGCCCCAGGCCGAAGCGATCCCGCGCGCTATCTGCATGGCGTGATTGCTGCGACGCGCGTCGCCCGGCCTCAGCGGCACCGGAACAAGATGTCCGGGCTCTTCGCTTTCAAAACAGTCCGCCATCACCCTGCCCATTATCGGGCCCAGGCATCGCCTGCCCCGGTATTTCAACATATGCGTCAACTCTCTGGGTGCGCCCGTGTGCCATGCGGCTGAGTACACGGGGGGCGCCCCAGGGTGCATAGCGCATGGATACGGCCCCAGGCACTCAAGACATCGCACGCCTGGGCCGGGATTTTCAATGCACTTCGCCACACATTCCCGGCAGCCTCCCGAACCAAGCCTGCCGCAGACGGGACACGTTACAGGCCACAGGAGGTGCAGCAGCAGGTCCGCAAAGCCCACAGGTTTTCAGTTTCCCCCGCGCTACCTGCCTGCGGCCTTTTTGAGAGATTCTTTCCTGTCGGTCAATTCCCAGGCAGGCGCTGGGTCCAGATCGATCCTTCCTACGTGACCATACGCGGCAAGTCTTCTGTAAACCGGTTTCCGAAGGTCCAGATCCCTTATTATGGCCGCCGGCCTGAAGTCGAACTGTTCGACGACCAGACTTGTAATCTCTTCGTCGGAAACAACGCCCGTTCCGTTTGTATCCGCCATTAGAGAAACAGGGTGCGCTACTCCGATAGCATATGCAACCTGTATCTTGCATTCTCTGGCCAGACCCGAAGCCACCACGTTTTTGGCGGCGTAACGAGCCATATAAGCGGCCGACCTGTCGACTTTGGTGGGGTCCTTTCCAGAAAAGGCGCCTCCGCCGTGAGGAACTACCCCTCCATAGGTATCGACTATTATCTTGCGACCCGTTAGCCCCGTATCGGCCATGGGTCCTCCCATAACAAACCGCCCGGTAGGGTTGACAAGAATCCGGGGTTTATCTTCCATAAGCCATTCCGGTATGACCGGTCGGATGACGTTTTCCAGCAGGTCCTCGTGAATCTGGTCGTGCTCAACCGCGGGATGGTGCTGCGTTGAAACCACTACAGTATCGACTCTCCTGGCAACGCCGTTCTCGTATTCCAGAGTCACCTGGGTTTTCCCGTCGGGCCTCAGATATGAAAGCACCCTGTCCTTGCGCATTTTTGTGAGCCTGCGGGCGAGCCGATGCGAAAGAGCTATGGGCAGCGGCAGGTATTCTTCCGTCTCGTCGCACGCATATCCTATCATCATGCCCTGGTCCCCCGCGCCTATGCCGTTGATTTCTTCGTCGGACATTTCTCCTTCGCGCATTTCCAGCGCCCGGTCAACACCCTGGCTTATATCGGATGACTGTTCGTCGATGGATGTGATCACCGCGCAGGTATCCCCGTCGAAACCGTATTTTGCCCTCGTGTATCCTATTTCCTTTACGATATCACGCGCAAGATGCGGTATGTCCACATAGCATGAAGTGCTGATCTCTCCTCCGACAACCACCAGACCAGTCGTTACGAACGTTTCGCAGGCGACGCGGCCCATCGGGTCCTGCTCCAGTATGGCGTCGAGCACTCCGTCGGAAATCTGGTCGGCAAGTTTGTCGGGATGCCCTTCTGTGACAGACTCTGAAGATACAAGGTAACGGTTGTTCAATCCTTTCCACCTCCAAAATATTGGTTCTTGATATTATGTCCTTATGACGCTGGCGCCAATCAGGAATATTCGATGGGTCTTCGTAAAAGCATCATGGCTCCTGTCTTTTTTTCAAAACCAAGCCGCTCCAGAAAACTGGCAAGTTCGCTGGTGTAGGTTATTATGAGAGGAATATCGCGAGTCCTGGGGTGACTCAGGGCATAGTCAAGAAGAGCCGAGCCCAGACCCTTGCCCTGGTGATCCGGGTGCACCATGATATCCCAGAGCGAGCCCCTGAAAACAAAATCAGTGAGAATTCTGCAAAAGGCCACTATCCTGCCTTCGTATCTCACGGAAAAACACATCGAAGTCCCATCGAGCATAGCGCATATCTGTTCGCGAGACCTGCTCCGCCCCCAGCTTGTAAAGCGATAGAGGTTCTGGAGGTCATCGGCGCCGACAGCCAGTTTGCTGTCGTAAAACAGGTAGCCTTCGCAAAAATCCATTTACCCGCCGGCCCTTGCTTTCCGGCCGGTATCACATTCCGGGCCGAAAGACATTCCGGAAACAATCTTGCGAAGATCGCCGCCCCTTGCATCGGAGCTTACCGGCAACTGAATTACCTGACCCGCCCCGCAACAGGGGCATGTCCAGGTAGCTCTGGCCAGACCATCGGAGTCCGGTGTACCCGGAAGTATCCGCGTCTTCCCGCATACCTGACAAGCCACTATAAGCATAGACCTTCCGCTCCTTTCATTGGAACACCCGCTACGGTTCTACAGGCCGGATAATTATCTCGACCCTTACCGGGCCCTCTGTATGGATATCCTGCGACGTCTTCACGCTGACAAGGACCGGCGCCGGGCTTTCGGTGATTTTGTCCACAGCCTCGAAAAACTCGGCTGCTCCCAGATTGCCGACGGTGCCCCTGAGGGGATCGGGAAGTACGCCATCGTCCTGGGCCTTGCGATTCACATCCCTCAGAATGGTGTAGAGCCGTTCTTCCGCTTCAGTTGCGGAAAGACCGTTCTCTATCTCGTTTTCTGCAAGTATCTCGCCCGCTCCGTATATCATCGTGCTGGGGAAGGTGCGCACCTTTACCGGCACCGGCTCACCCAGAACAGCGTTTTCCGCCGCAATCAGCCTTGCAATAACGCGGCCTCCATCCCCGGTAAAGCAGTCATCTATTTTGGAAACAGAGCCCTCCTCCAGCGACAGGTCGATGGAGCCCGGATCGTCTCCGGTACGGAGAGCCAGAGTCTCGCGGGCTGATTCTACAAGCTTGTCAAGGGCTTTCTGCGGGTTTTTCGAATCTTCGGGTGCAACGACGGTCTGTCCTACGAGTTCCCCCGCAAAAACCACGATGCGGCCGCCTCTTATGTATTCCAGGCCTTCCTTGAGGGTATCGGCTTCGAGCCTGAGGCTCTGTACGCGGCTTTCCAGTTCCTGCTTTTCGGTCCGGAGGATGTCGGTTTCGGCGAGAGCCGCTTCGCGCTCCTGTTTCGCCTGATCAAGCTCCTGTTGTATCACTTCCAGCAGCGCACGATTTTCCTCCAGTTTGCTCTCCACAGCCGCCAGTTGCACCTGTTTGTTTATAAGAACCTGCTGGTTTTCCAAAAGCTGTATTTCCATGCTTTGGAGATCCGTTCTGTTGTCCTGTAACTGGGATGTAAGCTCGGTGATCTGGGTCTGAACGAACTTCATGCTGAAAATTGCCGTACGAATCGTTTCGGAAGTAAAAGCAAGCACCACCAGCGTAAAAAGAGTGATAAGGACCCCCGAAACAACCGTAATGACCGACGACGTGTACTTCGGTCTCATACCGAAAAGAGAAATCCGTTTTTTGCCCACTCTCATGCCGACAATATCGCCTATAAACGCAACTATGGCGCTGACGATTATGAGGATGACGATTAGTTTCCAGTTCATTTCGTCTATCCACACGCTCACCGCTCCACCTCCTTTTGCACTACCGGATTACGTTACCACAAAGATGCCACCCGTGCATAATAAAATAGCGGGGAACGCAGATTCGCGCTCCCCGCTTTGCATCCAGAGTAACAGCCAGCCGTGTTTCTATTTGGAAATTTCCGCGAAGACTTCCTTGGAAATATCCAGAGCCTTCTGGAGATCCTCCAGAGGAACGTTGAGCGCAGGACGGAACCTGATGCTGACGTCTCCGCAGGGAAGAACCAGGACCTTGCGGGCCCAGAAAGCCTTGACGGCCTTGTCCCTCTGCGCACCTATCGGGGAATCGAAGGCGCACATGAGGCCTTTTCCGCGAACGTTGCTGATGAGTTTGGGGAACTCGTTCTGCAGCTTGTACAGCCCGTTGAGAAGGGCCGGACCCGCCGTGTTGGCGACATGGTCGAGGATTTTATCCTCTTCGTAGATTTCGAGGTAGCGGGTCGATCTGACCATATCCACGAGGTTCCCGCCCCATGTGGAGTTGATGCG
>CAZBLL010000142.1:0-4951 GCA_964492625.1 uncultured Synergistaceae bacterium | reverse complement strand
CTTCATGAACGGAAGGGTCGAACATCTCGCCTACTGCGCCTATTTCCTCTACGCCAAGATCCACCAGAACCGAAGCAAGCTGCGACCTTAGCATGCTTACGCCCTTCATCAACGACGCCGCGTCGCCCTGGTCCGGAGCCGCCAACGCCCTGTCGAAATTGTCGATGACAGGGAGAATGAGGCCCACGGCGTTTTCAACCGCCAGCTTCCTGTTTTTGTCTCTTTCGCGTTCGACTCGCTGGCGAAAATTGAAAAAATCCGCTCTGGCTCTCGCGGCCGCTTCCCTCAGGACGCGGTTGTCTTCTTCCAGGGTTCGTATGATTTCAAGAAGATCCTCTTCCTGCGGCTCAACTTCTTCGGCGCTTTCTTCCGGCTGCACCTTTTGTTCGTCCGTAACGCCGCCAAGCATTTCCTCTTTTTCGTTTTCCATTTGCCCGTTCCCGCCGTTTTCGGTTTCAGGTTTCATCTACGTTGTTCCCTCCTGTTTCCCTTCCTGTCCGGAGAGGCTTTCTATAATACTTTCAAGGACAGTAATGGAATGTTCGTAATCCATCCTCACTGGCCCTATCAACCCTATGACGGCTTTTCTTCCGCCCGTTTCCGCCGAAGCCATGACCACAGAACAGTCCCGCATCGGAAAAACGGGGTTTTCGTCGCCTATGGTTACGCAAAGCCCGCTGTCGGCGGAGCATCGCTCCACCAGGTCGGCTATGGATGCGTCCTCGTCCAGCACCGCCATTATCGCCTGCAGTTTCCCCAGATCACCGAAATCCGGAAGCCCCAGAATGTTCCCGGCGCCTCCTGTAAAAAACTGGTAGGGTCGGCTCTGCAGTATTCCGTCCATTTCAGTAAGGGCGGATCTGCAGCTCTCGGCGTATCTCTCCAGGGCGCCCTCCACGTAGGAATGCAGCGCTCCTCTTACTTCCTTCCAGGGGCGATCCACAGCCATGGTGCTGATCTTTCTGGACAGGTCGTCCAGGGCTTCCTGCGTCATGTCGCAGGGGAGCTTTATGACCCTGTGGTGGATAAGTCCGGCCTTAAGGACCAGGAGCACCAGCGCTTCCGCATGGGCCACGCGCACGAATTCAACTCTCTGCAGAACAATGTCTTTTACCGGCCCAAGGGCCGCTACACCCACGTAGCGCGTAACCTTTCCCAGAAGCCGCGTAGCGTAGCTAAGCGCCTCCTCTACATCGTCCCGCCGATCCCTGAGTTCTCCGGACCACCGCTGACGGGGCAGCGGAAAAGAGCGGTGACGCTGCATGATGGCGTCAACGTAGACCCTGTAGGCTTTGGGCGTCGGGACACGGCCGGCCGACGTGTGAGGCTGGAAAAGATACTCCATTTCCTCGAGGTCGGACATCTCGTTGCGTATGGTCGCCGCGCTTCTGCCCTTTAGATGCCCGCGCGACAATGTTCGGGACCCAATAGGCTCGCCCGTTCGTATATACTCGTACACAACCGCCAGAACTACTTCGAGCTGCCTTTCGGTTAGCAAGACCGCCAGCCTCCCAGGCTGTTAGCACTCTCTTTCATGGAGTGCTAAAGGTTATTTCCACCGACAGGTAGAGTAGCAACGGCGGCGTCTATTGTCAACACTGGTCAGAGAAGGGAGAACAATCGAAGTGAACGAAAGGATCAGGACAAAGATAATCCTCGTGCGTCACGGCGAGTGCGAGGGAAACCTTGAGGGCCTCTTCAGGGGAAGAACCGATTTCCCTCTCAATGAAACGGGACGCAGGCAGGCGCAGTCGGTAGCAAGGGCCCTTAAGCAAATGGGCCTCTCCAGAGTGTTCTCCAGCCCCCTTTCGCGCGCCATGGAAACCGCACGGGCAATCGCCGACGAATGCAAAATTCCTCTTGAGGTCAGGCAGGGATTCAACAACATGGCGCTCGGCCCATGGGAGGGCAGACCCAAGGATGAAATACTTACGGAATTTCCCGAAGAATGGGAAATATGGCTCTCCCATCCCGAGCGCTTGTCGCTTCCGGGTTCGGAGTCGCTTTCCGACGTACAGCGCAGGGCCGTGGCGAACCTGGACTTTCTGGTTCGCAAATACCCGGGAGAAACCATATCGGTGGTAAGCCACCGGGCTCTTCTCAAACCACTGATGTCGGCTGCCCTGGGCATAGGGGAACCCTCTTTCTGGAGGCTTCATATAGACACTGCGTCATGGTCGCTTCTGACCCACGAAAAAGAAAGGGGTTACTGCCTCGTGTCTTTGAACCAGACTTCGCACCTGGATTCGTTCGTAAGCGAATGGGTTTGAGGGACGACGGGGAAAGCGCCTTCTCCTTGACCTCCGGTACCCACTCACCTATTATGACAGTCGCCTGGAAGGGTGGTCTTAAGATGCCTTTATTTCTATATAGGATAAAAACCGACAGCGACCTCGAAGCACTGCTGGAAAAAATAGGCGCGGACCGCCGCAGTTTTCCATATTTCAAGAACAAGATGGAGATCTTTTCCGTAATGATCCCCGGTGTCGATTTCAGGGCAGCCAACGTCCTGAAACAGGAAATTCTCTCCAGGGGCGGGGACGCTGTCGTCCATCGAAACGCCATAGCAGGACAGACGAATAAAAGCGACGTAATGCTTCTTGGGACAAGGTTGCAGCTCCAGTCCCTGGCTTCCAAGCTCGAGGCCATGCCCTACTGGGGCCTGTCGGCAATCCAGGGAGAGCTTGCCGCGCTGCTGCGGTCGACCCGACGCCTGGAGTGGAAGCTCTCGCTTCAACGTGGCGGGACCCTTGATCTGGGCGGACGAACCAAAGTGATGGGTATCGTCAACATTACACCCGACTCCTTCCACGCGGCCAGCCGCAGGCCCGACACGAGATCGGCCATTGCCGAAGCCGCCGCCATGGTAGGCGAGGGCGCCGACATGATCGACATAGGAGCCGAGTCCAGCAGGCCGGGAGCAAAACCACTGGAAGCGGGCGATGAAATCGAACGACTGGTCCCGTTCCTTGTCGATTTTCGAAAGGAACACCCCGACACGCCTGTATCCGTAGACACATACAAGGCCAGAGTGGCGGAAGCCGCCCTTGAAGCCGGCGCCGACATCATCAACGATATTTCCTCCGGCGGGATGGACATCGACATGTTCTCCGTTCTTGCAAACTCGGGAGCGCCCGTCGTCCTGATGCACATGAAAGGAACTCCCGCTACAATGCAGCAGAATCCTCAATATGGGGATATAATGGCCGAGTTAGTGGAATATTTCACCTGCCGGATCGAAAAAGCCGTCGGTCTGGGGGTCGACCCCGGGCAGATAATAATAGATCCGGGCATAGGATTCGGCAAAAAGACACGGCACAATCTGGAAATACTGAGACACCTGGAATCTCTGACCGTTCTTGGACGACCCGTCCTTATAGGTCACTCCAGAAAAAGCCTTATCGGAAAGGTCCTCGATCTACCGGACACGCATGACCGGCTTGAAGGAACCGTCGCCCTTTCGGCGTTTTGCGCGTGGAGAAACACGGCAATAGTAAGGGTCCACGACGTGACGGCGAACCTCCACGCGGTCAGGATGATCGACGCCCTCAAAGAAACGCCAAAGGAGGAACCTCGTTGATGCAAACGGCGATCTCCCTCGGAAGCAATCTCGGCGACCGCCTGGGGACCATGCGGCAAGCCCTGTTGTTGCTCCAGGAGCAGGGAATCCGCATTACGGCCAAAAGCGACGTGTTCGAAACGGCCCCGCAGGGAGAAACAAACCAGCCGCGTTTTCTGAACGCCTGCGTAGTAACCGAAACGGAATACAGCCCCCCTGAACTTCTTCAGCGCCTGCTGGCCATAGAAGAGGAACTGGGAAGGATACGAAGATACCACTGGGGCCCCCGTGAAATAGACCTCGACATTTTGCTTATGGGCGATCTGGTGGTCAAAGGAGAGGATATCGTTCTTCCCCATCCCCGGATGCATCAAAGGGCTTTTGTCCTTACTCCGCTTTCCCAGATCCTGCCGGATTGGGAACACCCGGTACTCGAGGAAACTGTGGAGACTATGTCAGCCAGAACGGCCGCAGATGGCATTATCCGCATAACAACGCTATAACGGCCGCAAGGGAGTGTTTACATTGACGTTTCGTCCAAAAAATCTGTTCTCGATATTAGCCGCATTTCTGCTGACGGCCGGGGTGTTTTTACCAACAAGGGCGGAAGCGGCCATGAAGATAGTAAGCGTACCCGGATACCCGGTCTTTTTGCTTCTTGAGACCTCCGACGGCGTTATTTCATCGGCCCTCATGAGAAGCCCGGCGGGCATCCAGAAGATTCTGCCTCTTGAAGGGCTCTGCTTTCGCAGAGAGTCTTCCGTAAGAACATTCGCCGACGGCGACTTTTCCAGCGACCTGGTGTGGACACTCACCTTCACCCATCCTTCCGATCAGTCGCGAGGTATCCAGGTCTGGATAGGTATAACAACCCTGCCGCCGAAAGCCTGGGTCTCGCTGAGTCCCGTGGGCCAGACATACTGGGATACGATCCCCGTCAACCTCTACGTTCCAAGGGGTATATCACTGTACGTGTCACCCAATCTCCCGGCTTACGGAGACCTGCCGCAGTTCGGAGGAAACAGAACGCTTACGTTCGTCTACACGATAGCTCTCACACCGGAAGGACCCAACTTCGTGGTGGCGCCCGAGGTGTACCGTCAACTGCTCAAGATAACGCATCTTGTCAGCGAGGGGGAATCGTTCCCCCAGAGGCGTCAGGCTTACGAAAAGATACTTGAGGATTACGAAACACTTTCGCGGGGGGGGAAACCCTCCAACGAAGCGATACAGAACTTCTCCTGGAAAAAACTCTTCAGCGTCGAGTGGCGCTAGAACGGTATTCACCAGCGTATAGTACGGGAGAGGGGCTTGCCCCCTCTCCCGTTTTCTGGTTTCCGGTCATTCAAGCACTTTTTTCGCGCCGCCGACCACCAGGTCCTTTTCCAGGTC
>CAZBLL010000141.1:0-4955 GCA_964492625.1 uncultured Synergistaceae bacterium | reverse complement strand
GGAACGGTTCGTTAGCCGTTCCTACAGCCCGCGGAGGCCCATCGGAGCCGGCAAGGTTCTTTTGCCGGGCTCCGACAGGGCGCGCGGTCCCGCGGGCCTTCGACGAAGGCTTGATCTTCTTTCACGGCTCGAACAAGCTCAAAACTCCCTGGACCGTATGCTGGTGCACATCCAGGGCCCGGGTTTCGCTTCGGTTCCTGGCATTTCGCAAAAAGTACAGGAAAACCAGGCTGAGATCCGCAACCTGGCCCGGAAACTTGCTTCGGCCGGAAAGGTCAGATACTTCGCCAGGGGTGAAGGCTGGGTCTTTCATTGCGAATGGCTGAAAGCGATTGGAAGCCAGGCGCAGAAAGTACTAGACGGGTTCCACGAAAGCGAGCCGGAACAGAAGGGCATGCTTCTGGAAGTCTTTTCCAAAGCCGTCATACCATCTATCGAGAGCGATGCCTCCCGTAATGTTATCGAGGCTCTTCAGGAAGCCGGATACGTGGAACAGGAGGGGAGGCGCATTAAACGCCCGGGCTTTTCGCGCGCCGAATACGGAGAAGTGAACCGGGCGCAGGAAATGCTGCTGGAGCACTGCCGCAGCAGGGGAATGGAGATGCCCACCGTCGCTGAGGCGGCGTCGGAACTGCAGTTGCCCGAAACAACACTGCAAAAAGCCCTGGATGTTCTCAAGTCGGAAGGACGCCTGTTTCTGGCGGCGGGCGGGATGATGATCGACAAGTCCACGCTCGATGAAACGGTCTCAAAAATGAGAGCCATTGAGGGAGATATTACTGTGGCCTCGGTCCGTGACGCCACGGGAACAAGCAGGAAATACGCGCTGCCGTTTCTGGAATTGCTCGACAAACTTGAAATAACCAGAAGAGTACAGAACAAAAGAATATTCAGAAAGATTTAATTACCGTAAAGGTATTTTAAGATCACATGGATCAACCTGTTGAAATGTCGGCAATTGTGTGTTAAAATTACTACAAACTATCAACAGGAGTGACCTTTATGAGTCCGACCCTAGCGGTAATACGCGACAGGGTGGAGGAGCACAAGGGTTCGAAAGTTCGGTACAGGGCGTCGAAAGGGCGCAGGAAAACCGAAGAGCGTCTCGGTGTTATCGTGGAAACCTACCCCAATCTCTTTACACTGTACGTGGAATCCCAGCAGAGCAACGTTTCGTTCACGTACCCGGAGCTGCTGACGCGGGAAGTAGAAGTGGAAATCCTCCCTGGAAACACAAAGCTCTTTTAACTGTTTTAAGATGCAGCGATGTTGAGGCCCCGGCGCCAGGCGCCGGGGTTGTTTTTTGACCTGGCGAAGGGTAGTGAGGCGACGGTGACCCAATATATTATGGATTCGCCTGCAAAAGTTAATATCACGTTGCGGGTCGGCGCACCGGGGCCCGACGGGAAACACAACCTGGTTTCGCTCTTTTTAAGGATACCGGCTGTTGAAAAGTTGACATTACGGTACGTTTATTCAGATAATGTGAGGGAAGACGTTCTGAGGGTCTACGGTTGGCCCCTTACAGGAAAAAACATTCTCAGGAGCGTCATGGAAGCCGCCAGACGCCGGGAACCTGCACTTTCACCCCTGGAGATGACGCTTTGCAAACACATACCTCCGGGAACCGGTATGGGCGCCGGAAGCGGCAACGCAGCGGCGCTTGTAGAGTGGCTCCGGACGTTTGCAGGTATCGACATTTCCAGAGACGACTTGCTATCGCTGGGAGCGGATATACCGTTTTTATCGTCAACAGACGATATCGCTCTTTGCGGCGGGCTGGGCCACAAAATAATGGCCCGGCAGACGGAGATTCCGCACCGTCCGCTCAGGCTCCTGGCGGTTGTTCCACGCTGGCGCTGCAAAACGGGAGAACTCTACGCAATGCTCGACCACGCAAGGGCCCGAAACGTAGTTGAAATCAATCCGGGTGAGGCCGGGGAGGAAGCCCTGTCGATCATGTTGCGCCTGTCGGCGATGAAACCGGTGGGGGAGCTTCCCAACGATTTTCTCCCCGTAGTCGCGTCGGTGGAACCCGCCGTCGAAAAACTGTTAGCAGCACTGGGTTCGTCCGGGGCGCTGGGCTGGGGGCTCAGCGGAAGCGGCGGCGCAATGTTCGCTCTTTACCCTCCTTTCGAGGAGTTGTCGCATATAGCGTCTGAAATAGAGTCCACTGGGCTGGTTGACCAAATTCTTGTTCGGGATGTGTTGACATGAAGGGGTTTCGAATCGAGCGCCTTATAAGGATCGCCGCCCGATTTCTTTTCTCTCCGTCCATACAGCGGTCGATAACGGAAATGTCCGAAAACTACGGAGTTTCCAAAACGGTTATAAGCGACGACGTCCTGTTGATCGATTCCGCCCTGCGGAAAGAGGGTCTGGGTAAAATGACCGTCGACAGAGGGAGGGCCGGAGGCGCCTCTCTTCGGCCGGAACTGGCCTCCGACATCCGAAACCAGTGGCTTCAGGAAATAGCCGCCCTCCTCTCGCGTGAAGACCGCCTTCTGCCTGGCATGCTCATTCACTACAGCGACATTCTTTTCAACCCCATGTACGCAAGGAAACTGGGCTTTGCCCTTGCGTCCGATTTCGCCGACCGCAACGCCGATATAGTAATGACGTCCGAGGTAAAAGGTATTCCTCTGGCTATGTTCACGGCGCATTCCCTGGGGATACCGCTTGCGCTATGCCGCTTCAGGAACAGAGCGAGCGACGGCCCCGCGGTGGCTGTTCATTTCCCAACGGGACAGGGTGACGTGCGCACCATGTATATGGGGACCAGGCATCTTTCAAAGGGAAAAAAGGTCCTTGTTATAGACGATTTCATGAGGGGCGGAAGCACGGTTGCCGGAATGCTGCTTGTTGCAGCCGAGTTCGGAGCCGAAGTTGTGGGGACAGGTGTTTTCCTTGCTTCCAGTGAACCGGCCGTTAAGGCGGTTTCAGAGTACAGGGCTCTTCTTCGCCTCGATAGAGACGGTGAGGGGAATCCTGTCGTCACCGTACAAAAATAACCCTTTTCAGTGTTTGACGACAACCCCGCCGTGGGTTAGAATTTGCCCTTGGAGGAGGTGACCTGTCTCCATGACCGTATCGTTGAACGGCGAGGAGTGCATTGGCTGCGGTGTTTGCTCCCAGATTTGTCCGGAAGTCTTTGAACTGGATGAAGACGCAGGAAAGGCCAAGGTGGTCAGGAAAGAAGGCGCCGATTGCGCCCAGGAAGCGGCCGACAGCTGCCCTGTAGGGTGCATTTCCATAACAGAGTGATTTGATTTTGGGCCCATAGCTCAAATGGTCAGAGCCACCGGCTCATAACCGGAAGGTTCCTGGTTCGAGTCCAGGTGGGCCCACCATCACGCAGAATCAAAGCCACCGGCAAGGTGGCTTTCTTTTTTTTTATGAGGGGAGGGGACATAGCCGTGAAGCGGGTTGTCGATGTACTTGAAGCTATAGAGCAGTTCGCTCCACGTCAGTGGTCCGACGAATGGGACAACACGGGCCTGCTGGCGGGCAACGCTTCCTGGGGGGTCGACCGCGTTGCGGTTGCTCTCGACGCCACGATCGACACCATGAACAGGGCGAGGGAAAACGGATGCAACTGTCTGCTCACGCACCATCCCCTTGTTTTCGAGCCGTTGCGCAAACTGGATTGCGCTACTCCTACCGGCCGCAAGATAGAACTGGCCATGGAGTGGAAAATGTCGGTTATCGCGGCCCATACAAACTGGGACAAAGCGCCTCTTGGAGTAAACGCCATTCTGGCGGGGCTCCTGGGGCTGCAAAATCCCCAATCCCTTCTTCCCGCCGCCGAAGGCCTTTTCGACGGATGCAGGGGCGACCTGCCCGCCGAAATGACTACCGAAGCTCTCGGCGACCTTGTGCGCAGGAAATGGGGCATTGCAAAAACCGAAATCCACGCAGGCTGCAAACCTCGACCTCTGAGGCGCGCGGCTCTGTGCGGAGGTTCCGGAGGCTCTCTGTGGCCTGATGCGCTGGCGGCGGGCGCCGATGTTTTTGTGACGGCGGATATGAAGTATCATCAGATACTGGAAGCGGTTGAAAGTGGTCTTGCCATTGTTTCCGTGGATCATGGTGAAATGGAAAGCGTCTCCCTTGATGATCTGGCGGGTTTGACGCATAAATTCTCCGGCCTCGAGTGCCTTGTCGTAACTGACCAAAGCACCTGCAGGCGGATTTAGAACAACATCTAAACAAATCGGTCGACTGGTTGCGGCCCTACAATGAGGTGATGCAAAATGATGAAGCGGGTTTTCAGCGGTATGAGGCCTACAGGAAGACTCCATCTTGGACATCTTGCCGGAGCTCTTTCCAACTGGGTAAAATTGCAGGACGAGCATCACTGCTTTTACTGCATTGTCGACTGGCACGCGTTGATGTCGGAATACGCCGACAGCAGCAGCATCAGGGAAAACTGCAGAGAAGTACTTCTGGACTGGCTTGGAGCCGGCCTTGACCCCGAAAAGAGCACTATTTTCCTTCAGTCGCATGTTATGGAGCACGCCGAACTGCATCTGGCGTTTTCCATGATCACTCCACTGGGATGGCTGGAGAGGAACCCCACCTACAAGGAACAGATAGTGAATATGCAGAACAGGGATCTCGGCAACTACGCTTTTCTGGGCTATCCGGTCCTTCAGGCGGCCGATATCCTGTTGTACAAGGCCGATCTTGTCCCGGTGGGAGAAGACCAGTCGGCGCATCTGGAGCTTTCACGCGAAATAGCGAGAAGGTTCAACAATTTCTTTGGCGACATTTTCCCCGAACCCAGGACCCTGCTTACAAAAACGCCCAAAGTCCCGGGCACCGACGGCAGAAAGATGAGCAAGTCCTACGGAAACTCCATAAACATAGCCGACAGCCCCGAAGCAGTGTGGGACAAATTGCGCACAATGATGACCGACCCCGCCCGTGAGCGCAGAAAGGACCCGGGAGAACCC
>CAZBLL010000140.1:0-4981 GCA_964492625.1 uncultured Synergistaceae bacterium | reverse complement strand
ATCGCCGGGAAGTATACCGATAACCGCGGTGGCTATACTCTTTCTGCTGCACAAACCAGGGGCTTCGGCTGTTTCAGCCGGAGCCCCTGTCAACTTTTGATGGATATTCAAGTGGTGCCGGAGGGGGGAATCGAACCCCCACGGGGTTGCCCCCGGCGGATTTTGAGTCCGCTGCGTCTACCGTTCCGCCACTCCGGCGTCAACAAAGATTAGTAGCATACGCCGGAGAATATGTCCAGCGGAACCTTTCGTCTGGAAAGCATTATTCCGGTTGCCTGAAAACCTATTTATCCTTGCCCTTGCCCCCGGCACTGCTGTTGCCCGAGTTGCCACCGGCGTTGCTGTTGCCGGAGTTGCCACCGGCGTTGCTGTTGCCGGAGTTGCCGCCGGCGTTGCTGTTGCCGGAGTTGCCGCCGGCATTGCTGTTGCCGGAGTTGCCGCCAGCGTTGCTGTTGCCCTGCCCCTGGCCTTTGCCTTGATTACCGGAATCCTCATCGTCGCTTTGGCCCTTTGCCTTGCCCTGGGGTGTTCCGGCCGTGTCGGATTTGCCCTTGTTCTGACCCTGGCCCTGATTACCTTTATTATCGTTGTTTCCACTGTTCCCCGGGTCGCCGAATTTACCCCTCATGCCCAGGTCGCCTTCGGAAACGGAAACGCTGGACCCAGGATCCTGGGTGCTTGTTCTTCCCCCCGAATCCCTGGTTTCGACATTCCCTGAGAGAACTGCAACTGAAGCGACGCCGTTACTGAACGATACACCGAATTCGGTTCCCCTTACGGACGCAACAAGCGTTTGGGTTTGAACATCCAGTTTTGTTCCGGGGCGCACCTTGAACCAGCTGAGCCCCCCTGGGACTGTGTACTGGTGGGCGCCGTCCTCGGAAACCCCGTCGTACTGAAGCGCCGAATCTCCTGTAACGCGCACCTGTACGGATCCATCATCTTCGGTGACAACAACCATTCCTTTTCCTTCGACGACAATTACGTCGCCGGGCTGAAGCGATTCGCCTTTGACGGCCTCGCGGGATGCGCCCTGCACGGCGTTTTGTATTTGAGCCACCCCGAACATCATGCCTACTTCGGGCTCGGAAGCTACAGCAGAACCAGCGAAAAGAAAAACAAGGAAAAGCCCGCCCAGAAACAGCAGTGAACGTCTTTTCATAGTTTACATCCCCATTCGTTAACGTTATATCTCTTGCGTAAGTATACCATATTTTCATATGTGCTACAGGTCCGTTTCTCTTCGGGATACTACCTCGAGGAGGGCCTGGACGACATCCGGGTCGAACTGGTCTCCCGCCATGCGGGCCATGTATTCGCAGGCTTCTTCCGTGGTCCATCGTTTCCGGTAGGGCCTGTCGCTGAGGAGGGCGTCGAAAACATCGGCAACGGCTACGATCCGGGAAGCCTGGTTTATTTCACAACCTTTCAGCCCTGCGGGATAGCCCGTGCCGTCAAGCCGTTCGTGGTGTTCTACAAGAGCTCTCCGGGAAGCTTCCGGCAACCTTACCTTGGCGAGGATTTCACCTCCGATGGAAGGGTGCTTTTTGACCAGGACGTATTCCGCATCCGTAAGCCTGTCTTCCTTGCCCAGTATTTTGTCGGGGATACCGATCTTGCCCACGTCGTGGATAAGGGCGCCCAGATGAATGGATTCCACTGTTTCCCCCGCAAGACCCAGTTCCCCCGCTATACATCGGGAAAGGTCGGCTACTCGCTCGGAATGCCCGGCGGTTGCGGGGTCCTTTGCGTCTAGCGCCGTTATCATGGCCCGGATGGTGTCGAAAAGCAGCGTTTTTCTTCTTTCGGACTCCCTGATCACACTGTAGAACCAGGAAGTGGACATAACCAGAACGGCGACGCTTTTCACCTGTTCTTCCGGTATGCTTCCATCCCACCCTATCAGGGTGTATGTGGGAGGCTGGTCGCTTTCTTCCTGGGGTAACTGGATGAGCATGCTGTTTTCTGGCTTGCCCTTTTCGTCCTTCACCACCAGCATGTCGCCAGGAACGGGAGGCTTGTGGTGGTTCAGGCGCATCTTCTTTCTGGCTTCCTGAAACGAAAGCGCAGGCTCCAGCAACTGCATTCCCATATCCCTTTGAAGGGCAGGCCATATCGACTTCAGGTATTGCCCGTAATCCTGTGTTTCCGGCTGTTCGTGAAGCACCATCTGAAAAATTGACCCGACAGAAAGTGATTTTATTTCCCAGTCCCTGTGAACGATCCGGAAACGCACATAAAGAGTGACCAGAAATAAAAAGAGGCAGGCGGCTACCGGAAGTATGGAGGCGGCCCACAACATCCTGGACGCAAAAACAAAATGCACGCAGACTACGAAAACTCCGAGGACTGTAGCGAGAAAAGCGAATCCCAGTCGGGGCCTGATCAAACCGGCAATCGCCATGCCCGCCAGGGCGAGAAGCAGTGTGAGCACTCCGTCCACCCACGCAGGCACTCTCTCGGGAACACTCCCCCATAGCAGCGTCCTCAGGGCTTCGGCGTGAAAACGCGCTCCAGCAACAGGCGCAATACCCCCGGGCAGCGGAACCATGTACATGTCCTCTGCTCCGGGAGCCGATATACCTATAATGACGATCTTGTCTCTGAAGAATTCGGGGGGTATTTTACCTTCCAGCACATCGGCGTATTCCCACGTGGGATATGTACGCCGCGAAAAATTGAGCCAGAGTCTGCCGTTCCCGTCTACGGGGATATTGCGCCCGTCTATGTTCAGATCAAGACCGCCGTTCTGTTTTTCGGCGGCGCCGGGGGGGGCTTTTGAAACAAGCGCCACGCCAGCCAGCGAAAAAGAGGGTACAGCTCCTGTTTGAGTGTTCCAGAGCGGTGTGGAAAACCTGAAGAGGCCGTCGATATCGGATCGGATGTTGGTATACCCCAGCGCGGCGGATTTTGAAGCAAGTTCGGTATAGGGCATAACAGCCTGGGGACGCCCATCGTCGTCCCGAACGAAATGCATTGCCACTACAACGTTTCCGAGGCGATCGACCACTTCAGCCAGAGTTTTATCATCCAGGGATCTCGACCCCTCCGGAAACAGCACATCCAGCATAACGATTTTAGCCAGGCCCAGGCTACCCAGAAGCCGGGCGTGAACAACTCTGGGCCACGGCCATTTCCCTATTCGGGCCATGCTTTCCTCGCCGGCGGTAATCAGAACGATTTCGTCATCGGGCGCCTGAATATTTACGCCTGACATGTGCCAGTCGAAAACCGGGCGTTCAAACCTTTCCACAAATTCGAATCGGGCGAACCCCGCAAGGCCCAGAAACAACGCCAGCGCCGCCGGCAAAAACAGAAGGCTTTTCTTTTTCCTTAGCAACAGGCTTTCCTCCAGCGGAATTCAGGAATATTTACAGTATAGGTCCCCTGCCTTTTCCGGGCAATGAGATGGGGTTCTTTGAGATGGGATTCTTTGGTTACAATGGAACAGCAGAAGAAAGGGGTGATCGCAATGGGAAAAGAAAAACTGCCGGGTTTCGACGGCTGCTTTGTCTGCGACCCATCGGGCCTAAATCCCCGGTCGCTGGCGCTGATGTTTGAATGGGACGGCGAGCAGGAGAGAATAGAGACATCGTTTGCCCCCGCTAAAGACTGGTGCGGTTTCGGAGGAGTGGTTCACGGAGGAATACTCACCGCTATAGCCGACGACTCCATGGCATGGGCGGCGCATCAGGCTACCGGCAAATGGGGCGTGACTGCAAACCTTACCATTCGCTTTTTGCGCCCGGTTTACGAGGGGAAACAATATACCGCCTACGGGCGCACAATAGAGGTGAACGGCAAAAAGGTGAAAACGGGGGCAAAGATTGTTGACGCATCGGGCAAGACATGCGCTGACATAAAAGCTCTTTTCGTGGTAATGCCGGACAGATCGGATGCTTGATAACCGGCAGGCGAAGGATGACACCTAATACCTTTAGGGGTATAGTACTTCCGTAACTTACCCAAGACACTCCGGGAGGGAAAGCGCAATGAACACGATCATTCTACGGCATTACGCGCCGGAAACAACTGATTGCAGGCCAGTAGCAGAAACGGGCGATTCCATAAAAAAAGTGACGCTGCAACTGGGCGGCAAACTGCAGGCCATGGGGTTCCCCATCCGCTACGAACGGGCTGAAGCCAAAAACGAAAAGGAACTGAACCTTGTTACGCTGACGTGCAGCGAAATAGGCCTTGAGGAAACGCCGCTGGAAGACATAGTACAGGCCGAGGCGGCAATGGACCCATGTGACTGCCCCGACGGGGAATGCATAACGTGCAGGACCATCGTTTTCGAAGGTGAACGTTTCCAGAGCATTCCGCCGGGCCTGATCACCGACGCCCTGCTGCGGGTGGCGTTTTCGGCCATGGAGTCATGCGGCGACGGCTGCGCCTCTTGCGGCGGAGGCTGAGGGATATAAGCAGGCCTCCCGTCGGGAGGCGACAGGTTTTGCCGAAGTATCAATACATTTGACACGGATGTGATTGCAATGGCGGATACGTGGATCACGACAAAGGGTGGAGACAGCGGCTTCACCAGCCTGGGTAACGGCGAAAGGGTCCCCAAGAACCACCCGAGAGTGGACCTTTACGGCACTGTCGACGAATGCCAGGCGGCAATAGGCCTGGCCAGGGCTACCTGCTGCTCGCCGATAATCGGTGAGCGCCTGTTGACCATAGAACGGCAGATGGGCGGTGTTATGGGATACCTCGCGCTTTTCCCCGGAATACCCGCGCCCGATACAGCCGGGCTTGAGTCGATTATAGAAGAGGTAGGACACGTTACAGGCCACACCTTCAGTTTCGTGACACCCGGAGACTCGTTGCCGGGGGCCGCTTTGCACATGGCCCGCACCGTCGTCAGAAGAGCGGGACGTCTGGCGGTAAAGCTTTACCGGGCGGGCGACCTGGACGAAAAGGCCTTTGCCTGGATCAACCCGCTTTCCGGCGCCATATACGCCCTTTCGTTATGGGCCGA
>CAZBLL010000139.1:0-5016 GCA_964492625.1 uncultured Synergistaceae bacterium | reverse complement strand
CGCCCTCTTCGGAGGCTTCCCTGACCTTCTCGGCCAGGCCCTGAACGTCGCCCATGCCAAGGACGCGCTGCGCCATCCTTGAGGCGTCGAATTCCTCCAGGTCGCCGGTGCGTTCACCTACCCCGGCAAACTTTACGGGCACGCCTGTAACTGCCAGCGCGCTCAGCGCCGCTCCGCCCCTTGCGTCGCCATCCATCTTGGTGAGAACCAGGCCCGTAACGCCCAGGCGTTCGTGGAACGCGGATGCTACGTTCAGAGCTTCCTGGCCCGTCATGGCGTCGAGCACCAAAAGTATCTCGGTGGGTTTCAGAAGCTTCTTGAGCGATTCAAGCTCGCCCATGAGGTCTTCGTCCACCTGCAGCCGCCCGGCCGTATCGTATATAACCACGTCGTGCAGACGTTCTGCGGCGTAATCGATTGAAGATTCGGCGACTGAAAGCGCGTCCGCGTCATTCTCGCCCGGACCTAAAAAGCCTATGCTTTCCTGCCCGGCCAGCACCTCAAGTTGTTTTACGGCGGCTGGTCGCCTAAGATCGCAGGCCACTACAAGAGGTTTGTGCCCGTGGGCTATCTTTTTGGCCACCTTGACGCAGCTGGTGGTCTTGCCCGAGCCCTGAAGGCCTACAAAAAGGTAGCGTGAAGGGGGCTTCGGTGAAACCTGCAGCCTTTCACCCTTGCCGCCCATCAGAGCGGTCAGTTCTTCGTAAACAACGGCCACGACCTGCTGACCGGGGGTCACTGAGTCGAGAACCTTTTTCTCCAGCAGTTTCTCCCGGACACCTGCGACGAAACCTTTGGCTATTTTGTAATTGACGTCGCCCTCCAGGAGGGCGCGCCTCACGTCTCTAAGGGCCTGGGAAATATCGTCTTCCGTAAGCTTTCCCCTGTTCTTGAGCCCCTTGAATACACCTTCGAGGCGTTCCTTAAGCGTTTCAAACATAGGATCAGACCGGCCCTTCAGGGTTGATGTCGTGAAGGAGAGCTTCCGCTTCCTCACGTTCCGGCGGCGTCAGCGCGTCCAGCGCGGGAACCAGCAGTTCCCTCAGGCGCTCCAGACGTCTGGCCCTTGTTTCATCCCTGGCGGCTATTTCAACCAGGCTTTCTATAGTCTCCAGACGTTCCCTGGCCCGCTGGACCAGGTCGTGCACGCCCTGCCTGCTTGTTCCCAGGCTTTCGGCTATTTCGGAAAGCGAAAGGTCATCCTGGTCGTGCATCTCGAAAGCCCTGCGCTGACGTTCCGTAAGAAGCGGTCCGTACAGGTCGTACAGGGCGTCCAGGCGTATGCGCCTCGAAAGCGGGTCTCTCAGAGCGATCCTCCCCTTTCCAGATGCATGATTATAGAAGCTGGCCAGACTATGTCAAGGGTTTTTTCTTTACAGGCTTTTCTGGAGAACCGGCTTTGAGGAAAAAAGGGCCCGGAACCTTTCAGCTCCGGGTCCAGGCGTTCAGTGGGTGTGATCGTGACTATGGGAATGTTCGTGAGTATGGCCGTGTTCGTGCGATCCCGAAAAGGCGCGCCCTTCCACTTCGAGCAGTGTGTTCCATAAATCCTTTATTCCCTTGCGTTTTGCGTCTATCACATGCTTCAACGCGTGCGTAACGTCTTCGTCTTCTATCATGTGCCAGCGGGCCGCGAGGTCGTTCATTGCCTGCAATTCGTCCGAAAGCGTTTCCCTGAGCAACTCCGCAATGGAAAGCGGGTCATCCACGTGACTGTGGACTCCCGGATCATCGGGGGTAATAACTCTGCACATTGCGCAGCCTCCTTCCATCCTTTATGAAACCAGAGAATAACACGTTATTTACCGATTGTCACACGCAACGGTTCTGTTATATGGAGCCTGTACCGTCCCTGCGGTAATACGGTTATACTGTATTTGTAAAGGTACATCCGAAAAAAGGGAGGAAATCACATGAACAGCATGCAGGAAAAAAACGCCGCCATCAGAAAAGAATTCAACGGGCGGCTGGGAGCCACGATAGTAAAGGCGCTTGATTCAAAGGGCTTCAAGGCTCAGTACGCCGCAAACGCCGCAGAAGCCGTCAAGGCGGTGCTGGCGCTTGTGCCCGACAAATCGGTCGTAGGGATACCGGGAACCTCCACAGTCCGCGAGCTGGAGCTGCCCGAAGAACTCGAGAAAAAGGGATGCCGCATAGTTCAGCACTGGGACCCCTCGCTGGCCGCAGAAGACAGGCCAAAGCGCTGGAAAGAAGAGCTTGCGAGCGATGTTTTTGTAACAAGCGCAAACGCCGTGACCCACGACGGAATGCTTGTAAACATCGACGGCACGGGAAACCGTGTGGCGGGTATGGCGTGGGCCGACAACCGCATAATCTTCGTGGTAGGCATAAACAAGGTTTCACGCGATCTCGATTCGGCGGAGGAACGCATACGCGACGTCGCTACGCCTCTCAACGCCATGCGGCTCAACCTGGACCTCCCCTGCGCCAAGGTGGGCTACTGCGTAAACTGCAACAGCCCGCAGAGGGCCTGCCGCGCAACGCTTGTGCTCGAAAGAGCCCCCTTTGGCCGCGACGCGCACGTTATACTTGTTGGAGAAAACCTGGGCTACTGATACATCTGCAGGAACACAGGGGCCGGAGCCGCCTTTTCCGGCCCCTTGTTGCATTCTCAGCCCAGCCTGCAGCCGTTGGGAACAGGCCGCTCGGGAACGGCGAGCGCGGGCTTTACACCGTCGGCGTATCCTATGTCGTAAAGCATACCCTCTGACGTAACCCCGCTGATCTTGCGCGGTTCCAGGTTCAAAACAAAAATCGCCTGAAGACCTTCTATCTCCGACGGGTCCTCCCGCTCCTCCCGAAGACTCGACAAAATGGTGCGCCGGTGGTCTCCAAAGTCGACGGTAAGAACGGAAACCTTTTTCGACCGTGGCAGGTCTTCCACCTTGAGGATGGTACCCACCCTCATGTCAAGTTTCTCCAGATCCTCGATAGCAACAACGGGTTTTACAGGCGCCGGTTCAATGTGTTCCGTCATATTTCAAACCTCCCCGAAACCTCTTGGTTTTTCCCCTGCAACAAACATACCACAGGTCGTTTGTGCGCAACGCCCCGGGTAGGGTAAACTGTATTGGTTATTTTCTAAAAACAATCAGGCTTTCGCACCGCTATACATCTTAAGTACTAAGGGTGGTCCTCCGATGAAGCCTCGCCAGAGAATTATCAACCTGGCCTTTGCGGCCATGGTGGCATTGGTAACCTCTACAGCTCTGATATTGGGTTTCATGTGGATATACAGTGAGTACGAGCAATTCCGCGAAGAAGCGGAACGTACAAGAACCACGTACTTTACAAACCAGAGATCCATCCTTAAATCGGAAGTCGACAGGATAGTAGACCTCATATCCTTTCAGACCACCCAGACCGAAAGGCTGCTGCAGGATGACATGCGGGAAAGAGTCAACGAAGCCCTGGACATCGCCCGCCATATCTACCAGCGGAACCAAAACACCCTTACCAAAAAGGAACTGCAAGATCGTATTATCGAGGCTCTAAGGCCGGTGCGCTTCAACGATGACAGGGGATACTACTTTATCGTTTCAATGGACGGCACAGAAATAATGTACCCCGTTTTCCCCGAATTCGAAGGCAAAAACCTGCTTGACCTGCGCGACGAAAAAGGCAACTACGTCCTGCGCGACGAAATAGACGTGGTCGCAAAATACGGAGAGGGTTTTGTCACCGGTTACTGGAGAAAACCGGGCGACGATACCGGCCCTATCTACCCCAAGATATCCTTCGTAAAACATTTTGAACCTTTCGACTGGTACATCGGCGCGGGCGAGTATCTGGATGACGTGGAACATGAAATACAGAGCGACCTGTTCGCCATGGTTTCATCCATCCGTTTCGGACTGGATAAAGACCAGTACATATTCATCAGCGGTTTCGACGGTGTTGAACTGGTGAACGGCGTATATACCGAACTGGTTGGCCAAAACCTGTGGGAGATGGAAGACGCCAACGGACTGAAAGTAGCACAGCAGCAGGTAGCCCTCGTAAAGGAAAACCCCGAAGGTGCTTTCCTTACCCACCACTGGTTCGACGAAACAGAAGAAACCATGTCCGAAAAACTGACCTATGTGCGGGGTGTTCCACAATGGGAGTGGGTCGTCGGTTCCGGAATTTTCACTAACTCTATCGAACAAACCCTTGCGCTGTTAAAACAACAAAAGGAAAAACAGATACAGACAAGGATATTCCTTATCCTCTGCGCAGTTACCGTAATATTTCTGGCGGCGCTGGCGCTGGTGCGTCACATAGCCAGAAAGGTAAAAAAGAACTACGGCCTTTTCTTTTCCTTTTTCGACAAAGCTTCCGCCGAACAGACCCAGATAGACCTTGATAAAATTCAGTACGCGGAGTTCCGCGATCTGGCCGAGGCCGCAAATAAAATGATCGATGAGCGTTTCCAGATAGAGCAAAAAGTCCGGGCCATGAACGAGATACTTCAGAACAGGGTCACGGCAAGCAACCGGGAAATGGAAGACCTCAACGAGACTATGGAACAGAAAATACAGGAACGGACCCTGGAGCTGAAGAGGCTGACCGAAAGAGACGGCCTGACGGGACTTTACAATCGTAGACACCTTATGCAAACCGTGTCCGCCATGATGGACCACAGACAGATATCGGGAAACAGTTTTTGCGTCATCATGTTCGATCTGGACAATTTTAAAAAGGTCAACGATACTTACGGACACGTTGTGGGAGACCATGTGTTGAAAGATGTAGCCGATGTATTACGCCGGGAGGCCAGAAACACCGACATTGCAAGCCGGTTCGGCGGCGAGGAGTTCCTTGTAATTCTTCCGGACACCGATCTTGAACAGGCAACGCGGGTTGCCGAAAGGATCCGTAAAAACGTTATGGATCTTGAATTCGAACAGCCCGGCCTTTATGTCACCATCAGCGGAGGCGTTACCGAATGCGTTGACGAAACCGCTACGGAGCTTATCGAACGGGCCGACAGTCTTCTGTACCAGGCCAAACACA
>CAZBLL010000138.1:0-5064 GCA_964492625.1 uncultured Synergistaceae bacterium | reverse complement strand
ATCTTCGGCCTTGCGTGCAGGGATCAGATGCAAAAAATAAGGCGGTCGCTTTCGTGCCCGCCTTCCGTATTTTTCTCCGGCTACGGTCCTAGCAGCGGGAGAATCCGCAGGCCGGGCACTTGATGCACCCCTCCTGCCGCGCCATGGAAGCGCCGCATACCGGACACATGTCCGTATCGGCTGACGCTTCAAGCAGCTCGCGTTCCTCCATGTCCAGGTATCCCATTCTGTCCAGTCCGTAGGCTATGGCGTCCGGCACGGACATTATTACCCCGTCGTCGTGCCATACGGGCTGCGAGCCGCCTATGCCCTTCATCTGCCGTATGATGTTGTGCAGTTTTACGCCGCTTCGCAGAGACAGCGAGATGAGCCTTCCGATGGCCTCCGTAAAGGCCATTGTCTCGTGCCCCGATTTGCCCATGGTGGTGAACACCTCCAGGGGCTTTTTCCCCGCTTCGTTGACCGTAAGGTACAGATTGCCGTAACTGGTGGGTATCTTGGCTGTTTTTCCCGTCAGCATGAATGGTCTCTCCATTGGGGTTTCGGCGAGAGAGGGCTGTGGTATAGGCAGGTTCTGCTGTACGGCTTCCTTTTCGGTGTAGAGGACCTGAGCCGAAAGGCACCCGTCGCGGAAAACCGTTATGCCCTTGCAGCCCGTGCGCCATGCCAGCAGGTAGGCTTCGCGCACATCTTCGACGGTGGCCGACGCGGGCAGATTGATCGTTTTGCTCACCGCGTTATCCACCTGTTCCTGGAAGGCCGCCTGCATCCTTACGTGCCATTCGGAGCCGATGTCGTGAGAAGTCTTGAAGACGTCGTCTATTACGTACTCCGCGGTCTGCTGCTCCAGGGCCTCAGCGTAGTAGCGGTTCTTGTACTCGAACCGCTTGCCGCCCAGGACCTCCTTGGTGAACTGCAACGCGAAAACCGGTTCTATGCCCGACGAGCAGTCGGCGATCATGGATATGGACCCGGTGGGGGCGATGGTTGTAACCGTGGCGTTTCTCAGGCCCGTGCCCCTGTCTGCGGGGTATGCGCCCCGCGTAGAGGCCAGTTCCAGACTTTCCGTGTGCCCCGTATCGCTGATGCAGCCCATGACCCTTTTCGCCAGGTCGAGAGCTTCCTGCGAGTCGTAAGGAATGCGCAACAGAAACAGCATGTCGGCCCAGCCCATGACTCCCAGGCCTATCTTGCGGGTCTTTTTCACCATAGTTTCTATCTGCGGCAGCGGGTATCGGTTAACGTCTATAACGTTGTCCAGGAAGCGAACCGCCAGCCGCGTCGTCATGCGCAGCTTTTCCCAGTCCACGTCGTTCCCGGCGACCATGTGGGCCAGGTTGATGCTCCCCAGGTTGCACGCCTCGTAGGGGAGCAACGGCTGTTCGCCGCAGTTGTGCGCCAATAGCCCGTTTGCGTCAAAGGCGTTTATTCCAGGGACACGGACATCGTAGACCGTTTCCTCCCCTTCCGGAGTCAGGGATTCGACCGTCGTCGTAAAGGTCTCCCTGTTGAGTTTTCGTTTGTATCCCGAAAGATTGGTTTCGAGTCTTTCCATTTTTTCGGTGTCGGCAAAACCAACCTGTTCAGCAAAAACACTCAAGTTATCCTTTGAAACTGCCAGTTCGTGTTGAGCCTTCGTCTGGTAGGCCTTCATGCCTCCCCTGCCGTCAGGGAGTATGGCGGCTCTTTCCTCGCGCCTGTTCGCGTATATTGTACTGGCGACGCCCAGACGAAGAAGCATGCGCTGTACGGCCTCAAGAGTTTCGATGTCGCTCTGGCTCAGTCGTACGCTCACTCCCTTTTGCCGTGATCCCTGCACGGAGCCGTCGGCGTCAAAGAATCCCCTAAGGAAGCCGCGGGTGAAATCGGACGAAACGGAAGTTTCCATCTCGGGTGTTAATGTCTTGTTTCCCGGTTCCATTCCAAGGGAGGCGGCCAGTTTCCGCACCGCACCGGATGCAAGGCGATATTCGTTGCGTCCCGCTACGTGGCTCCACCCCTTGAAGTCGCTTCGGTGGGGCGTTTCCGCAAGGGCCTGCATTGTCACATCCATAACGGTTCTGGCTCCCCGGTCCATGCTGTCGTCGCCTGAGGCGGCTTCGGGAACCCAGACGGAAAGGACCGTCTTGTCCTTCTTTATGGTTCCGTCTCCCAGCAGAAGACCTATCAGGTATCCCTGGTTTTCGTCGCCAACGCCGGGCCATTGGCATGCGTTGCGATGATTGTTTATTGCTATTTTGTCCCCCGGTTTCAAAGCCCCTGCCGGGGTCCATTCGCCTTTTTGCGTGTAACGGGTGCTTTCCGGAGATATCCTGAGAACGGGGTGGTCGTCGGTAAGGCGCAAAGAGTAGCCCTCACGTGTTTTGAGGCGTGAAACAGGTTTGGTTCCCGTTGTGAAAAAGCCATCTTCGGTGCTGTGGTGCGTTTCTCCGTTTATCAGCAGCGTAACGCTTTCACCGCACAGGTCCGATGCGATGCGGGGTCCCTGCGCTGTATGGATGATCGTTTCTCCCGTTACGCATGGATTGGTGGATATGATATCGCCCAGATGCGGTACGGGGTTGTCCTCGTTGATTTTGTCGAGAAATACCATGCCTGGGTCGCCCGTTTTCCATGCCATGTCGCAGATAAGGTCGAAAAGCTCTACGGCGCGTACGGTTTTTACCGTTTCGCCTGTCCTGGGGGTGACGAGGTTCCAGTCCTCGTCGTTGTTGACGGCCCACATGAACTGTTCCGAAGCGCCTATGGAAATATTGAAATTGCGGAGTTTTCCCTCCTGGGTTTTGGCCTTTATGAAGTCGAAAATGTCGGGGTGGTGGGCGTTGAGTATGCCCATGTTGGCGCCTCGCCTCATCCCGCCCTGCATCACCACTTCCGTGGCCTGGTCGAACATGCTCATGAAGGAGATGGGCCCCGACGCTACTCCGTTGGTGCTTGAAACCACGTCGCCGTGAGGCCTCAGATTACTGAAGTTGTACCCGGTGCCGCCGCCCGACTTGTGTATCAGCGCCATGTATTTGAGCGCGTCGAAGATGTCTTCCATGCTGTCTTCCACCGGCAGAACAAAACACGCGGCGAGCTGTCCGGACTTTCTGCCGGCGTTCATCAGAGTGGGGCTGTTGGGCAGAAAGTCGAGACGCGCCATCATGTCGTGGAACATCTTGACTATGGTGTCGTCTGGTTCATTCTCGGCGCCGGCCACGCTTCTGGCCACTCGCCAGAACATTTCGTCGGGGTTTTCAACGACCGCACCGTCTTCGTTGCGGATAAGGTAGCGTTCTTTCAGTACTCTCAGGGCGTTCTCGGAAAAAACCGTTGTATTATCCGGGGAAGTCATTTCGTAATATCTCCTTTATTTTATGCTCTTGCTTCTTTTCCCCTATTCTACCACTATATATGTGGATATAAAGGAGAGTGCAGCACTATATTTTGGGTTAACAGGTGCCTGGTGAAGCGTGAGGCGTGAGGCGTAAGGCGTGTCATCCCGAATCCGCCGGGGGTGCGGAGAGGTCGAAGATCCGCCTACCGGCGGAGATCTCGGGCTTGACCTTGCGATTCCCGGTTCACGATTCACGGTTGACGGTTTACGAAAGACCGAGACCCCTCACTACGCTGCCGCTTCGTATCGGGGTGACAAACTCTTACGGCAAATGCGTTTTACCTTTCCTGTTGGCTGCATGCTGTGCGTCACCTGCTTTTGCAGTTTCCTGCCTCCTGTCTCCAGTTTCCTGCCTTCTCCCTCTACTCCTCACTGTCCCTAAAGCACCCTGGCGGAAAGATCGGCGCAAAGCCTCTCCATTACCTCTATACCGCCTATGGAGTTTCCCTTTGCGTCGAGCGAGGGGCCTATGGCGGCAAGGCCCATCCGTTGCGGTACGGCCGCCATTATTCCGCCTCCCACGCCGCTCTTGGCGGGGACGCCGACCCGCATCGCAAACTCGCCGGAGCCGTCGTACAGGCCGCAGGTCGCCATAAGGGCCCGCAGCGCAATGCATATCCGGGTTGTAAATACCTGTTTCCCGCTTACGGGGTTGCGCCCCCCGAAAGCCAGCGTGGCGCCCATTACGGCCAGGTCGCTGACATCGCACGCTATGGAGCACTGGCGGAAGTACGAATCGAGAATATCCTCTATGCCGCCTTCCATTGAACCGACGCTCCTTAGGAAATAGGCCAGAGAGCGGTTCCTGTCGCTTGTGGATTTTTCGGAGAGGTATACGGCCTCGTCGGCTTGCAGAGATTGGTTGGCCGTCAGGTCCCGCACAGTCTGGAGCACAGCCTGGTAACGGTCTCGGCTTTCGCCGAATGGAAGAAGCGAAAGCACTACTATCGCCCCCGCGTTGATCAGCGGATTCTGGGGGCGATGCGGTGTGCGCATCTCAAGCCTCATTATCGAATTGAACGGGTCGGCGGTAGGGTCCACTCCCACGCGCGAAAATACCTGTTCGTCTCCCAGCAGGCTGAGCGCAAGACCCAAAGACGCGACCTTGGATATGGACTGCATGGTAACCGTAACGTCCGCATCTCCTGCGGCCGTAACGACACCATTTCCGTCGCAGCACGCGGCGGCCAGCGAATCGGGATCAGCCCTGGCCAGTTCGGGTATGTATACTGCGACCCGGCCCTGTTTCGTTACCAGTCGCGCCTCGTTCACGGATCGCTCAAGCTGTTGATGCATAACAGCGCCCCCGTTTCTCCTTGGAAGGTGTATTAAATGTTATTATGGTTCGAATCCGTTCCATTATAGCGACCAATCACATCACGATAACTTACAGGGAGAGTGAGAGAAGCCATGTTGTCTGATATCCAGATAGCGCAGAACGCGAAACTGAAGCCGGTATCCGAAATAGCTTCGGAACTGGGGGTCCCGGAAGAATACCTTATACCGTACGGTAAAAACAAGGCCAAGATAGACCTTAACTTCATGAAGACCCTTTCAGGCCGGCCCGACGGAAAGCTTGTGCTTGTTACGGCCACCACGCCCACGCCCGCGGGAGAAGGAAAAACCACTACGACCATCGGGCTTACCCAGGCGCTGGTGAAGATGGGTAAAAAGGCCATGCTCTG
>CAZBLL010000137.1:0-5073 GCA_964492625.1 uncultured Synergistaceae bacterium | reverse complement strand
AATCAAGTTCGGGGGCGAGATTTCTACCCTGCCGCTTCGCTCGGGGCACGCCGTCCGTTCGCGAAATGAGCGAACGGTCGAAATGACAGCAAAAGCAGGAGGCAGGGGGCAGCGCACAGCGGGCACTTTACCACAGGAAACCATCTGGTTGACGCAACAGCTAATGGCCGACCTGTTTCAAACCACGAAGCAGAACATAAGTATCCATTATAAAAAGCGTTATCGACGAAGGGGAGCTTTTGCCGGAGGCAACTACCGAGAAATTCTCGGTAGTTGCCAGGAGGGCAACCGACAGGTGTCAAGGGATATCCAGATGCCCGCACTAAGGGGACACCCACTTTCCCGCAGGTGTATGCATGTGGCCAATCACTAATCACATAAAGCAAAACAGCCTACCTCAGATTTTCCGCCATCCTTTTAACCTCATCGGCCAGGTTTTGGCGCAGTTTATCCGGCGCCAGGACTTTTGCTTCCGCGCCCAGGCCCAGGATCCACTGCTTGATGTCGAAGCAGCCGGATGCCTCGAAGCCCAGAATTATGGATCCGTCGGGGTTGTTTTTTACCTTTTGGGTGACATTTTCGCTGTCCGGCGACACAGGTACAAGAGTACAGGTTGACAGCACCGGTGAGCCTTCGTATAATGAGCGCCGTTGCCTCATGGGGCTTTAGCTCAGCGGGAGAGCACTTGCATGGCATGCAAGGGGTCGGGGGTTCGAATCCCCCAAGCTCCACCATTCGAACAGTAGCCGCGATCACCGGATTTCCGGTGTCGCGGCTTTTTTAATATTCAAGGCCGAAAGAGTATATAATATTCAATCGGCGATCATGAATCTTTTTACGCAGAGAGGAGAGAAAAATTGATGGACCTTATGAAAACGGCGATATGCGATTTTGATGGAGAGATAGAATCCCTGATCCAGTCGGAACTAAAGAGGCAGAGAGACGGCCTTGAGCTTATTGCGTCCGAAAATTTTGTTCCGCTTTCCATACTTCAGGCGCAGGGTTCGGTGCTTACGAACAAGTACGCCGAAGGTTACCCTCACAGAAAATACTACGGCGGGTGCGAGTTTGTTGAAACGGCCGAAGTGATCGCGGCGCAGAGGGCTTGTGATCTGTTCAAAGTAGACCACGCCAATGTCCAGCCGCACTCGGGAACACAGGCCAACATGGGTGTTTATCTGGCGGCTCTTGAGCCGGGCGACACGATATTGGCCATGGACCTGGCCCACGGAGGCCATCTTTCGCATGGACATCCATTGAATTTTTCGGGCAAACTGTACGATATAGCGGGTTACGGCGTTGACCCCGACACCGAAATGCTCGATTATGAAGCCATAGAGAAACTGGCTGCGGAACACCGCCCCAAGATGATAGTGGCCGGGGCGAGCGCCTACCCGAGGTTGATCGATTTTGAACGTTTTCGCTACATAGCCGATATGGTAGACGCTCTTTTGCTGGTGGACATGGCCCACATCGCCGGTCTTGTTGCGGGAGGTTCGCATCCTTCTCCAGCGCCTCACGCCGACTTCATCACGACCACGACACACAAGACGCTCAGGGGCCCCAGGGGCGCCATGATCCTGTGCCGACAGGATCACGCGGCCGACATCGACAGGGCCGTTTTCCCCGGTATACAGGGAGGACCGTTCATGCACGCCATAGCCGGCAAGGCGGCCTGCTTCAAAATGGCGGCGACTGCCGAGTTTGGGGAATACGCGGCGCAGATCGTTAAAAACGCAAAAGCTCTGGCAACTGAGCTGGAAAAACGCGGGTTCCGCCTGGTGGCGGGCGGCACCGACAACCACATGGTTCTTCTGGATCTCCGTCCCAAGAACCTGACGGGCAAGGCGGCCACCGACATCCTCGAAAAGGTGGGCATAACCGTAAACAAGAACATGATACCTTTTGACCCCGAACGTCCCATGGTTACCAGCGGCATCCGCCTGGGAACACCCGCTCTGACCACGCGAGGCCTGAAGGAGAACGAAATGGTTCGCGTAGCCGAAGCTATCGATACCGCCCTCACGCACCCCGGGGAAGAGAAGGTCCTTGAGAGTGTCCGGGGTATTGTTGCGGAACTGACGAAAGCGTTTCCGCTTTATCCCGAACTGGAGCGCGGATACCTGTAAATACTTTTTTCAGGAAAGGGGATAGGCCATGGACCCAAGGGGTATTCACTATATAGTAGAGGCCTCTGGCTGCTCCGAAGTCATAGGAGAGGTCGACAGGATGCAGGAAATTCTTGTCGAGGCGGCCCGAAAGGCCGAGACCCAGGTCTGGGCCGTTTCTTTTCACCGTTTTCCGCCCAACGGCGTGAGCGGTGTCGTCGTTATAAGCGAGTCGCATCTTTCCATTCATACGTGGCCCGAGGCGGGATACATGGCGCTTGATATTTACACGTGCGGCGATGAAAGCAAACCTGAGATTGCCGTGAACCACGTGCTTGAAAAAGTACAGGCGTCGCACAGCCACGTGAGCGAGTTGACCCGCGGTCTCGACGACGGCGACAGGGAGTTCTATCATTCGCTGATAACCTGGGAGGAAGTCCTCAGGGAATCATAACGTTTGACTCCATTCAACAATTCAACTTGCGAAATATTTCCGGTAGTGGTACTAATAGTTGCTGTAACTCCCTCCGAGCCCTTGCGTCCTTAAGGCGTTAAGCCCATGGAGCAGGGCCGATAGGGTGTCGCTGGAAACGGCGGCGCCTCCCGCGTTCGGGAAGGAGGGGCCGTGCATCTGCCTGACGCGCCCCTTCCATTTATGGAGGGGGCATTTTTTATGGAGGTGCAAGACGTATGAGAAAAGTTGTTTCAGCGGTAGTGGTTCTTGGTTTGATCCTTTCCTTCGGCGTCATGTCGGGCCCCGCTTCGGCGGGCGATGATCCGCTGCTGGTCTACTGCGGGGCCGGGCTCATGAAGCCCATGGACGAACTGAAGGCCGCCTTTGAAGAGCGCGAAGATATGCCCGTACGTATGATCTACGCGGGTTCGGGCGAACTGTTCGGCATGATTGCCACCCGACAGGAAGGCGATGTATATATTCCCGGAGCCGAAAAGTACACTATGGACGCCCTTGAAAAGGACATGGTCCTTGAAGATGGAATAGAGACCATCTGCTATCACGTCCCCGTCATTCTGGTTCCGGGCGGCAATCCCGCCGGTATCGAGTCTCTTCAGGATATGACGGGCGAGGGGGTCAAAGTGGCCCTGGCCGACGCCAAGGCGGCGGCCATAGGAAAGACCGCCGACGCCATACTGAAGAAAAACGATCTTACCGAAGCGGTAGAGGCCAACGTAGTCACAAGGCCCAGCACTACCAACCAGTTGCTTATCTACACGGCCACGGGCCAGGTGGACGCGGCCATAGCCTGGGAGGACCAGGCTACGTGGGCGCAGGCCAGGGGTAAGGTCGACCTTGTGACTATTCCGACTGAGCAGAACATAGTAAAGACCATACCCGCCGCCGTTGTTTCATTCACAGAGCGCGTCGATGACGCAAACACTTTCATACAGTTCATAACGTCCGACGAAGGTAAGTCTGTATGGAAAAAATGGGGATTCCCCATAGAAAAACCTGAATAAACCCGTAGAATGGGAAACAGAATTTTCAAAGCCGCCCTGGGAGGAGTCACAGTGCTCTTCTCGGGGCTCCTTATCTGGTCCATTCTTTCACTGGTGTTTATGCCCGAAACCTCGGAAATTGTAGAAAGCGCCCTGTCGGAGGAGATGCTCTACAGCGTGAGACTTTCGCTGCTTACAAGCCTGATATCGGTAGCCATAGTGATGGTGCTGGCGGTTTCCATCGGTTTTGTCCTGGCCAGGTTCACCTTTCCCTTTCACAACCTTCTGCGGACCATCGTCGACCTGCCCATGGCCTTTCCCGAACTGGTGCTGGGGCTGTGCCTGCTGCTCCTGTTCGGCCACGGTCCACTGGGAGACTGGATGGAGTCGATGGGCGTGGACATGGTGTTTACCAAGTGGTCCATCGTGGTTGCGCAGGTTTTTACGGCCGCTCCCTACGCCATCCGCGTGGTCTACGGAACCTTCCGAGGCATCAACCCCAGATATGAAATGGTTGCGCGAAGCCTGGGATGCAATCTTCTGGGAAGCTTCATCAGGGTTTCTCTGCCAATGGCCCGCGGGGGGCTTTTTGCGGCCGCCGTCATAGCTTTTGCCCGCTGTATGGGATGTTTCGGTACGGTTCTCATACTGGCGGGTGGGACCAGGATGTACACAGAAACTCTGCCCATAACGCTTTACCTGAATATTTCCTACGGCAACCTCGCCATGGCAATGACATCGGGCATCATACTTATAGCCATTTCTCTGGGGGCGATCATCATTTTCGAGATACTCAACCGGGAGGTGGTCCTCTGATGGATCTGCTTTCCGTGCGAGACCTGTCGGTAAGCCTGGGCGATTTTCACCTCAAAGATGTGTCATTCGGCGTTCCGGAAGGCGCCTACTGCTGTCTGCTGGGGGCCTCGGGAGCCGGAAAGAGCGTACTCCTGGAAACCATCATTGGAGGATTCAGGCCCGGAAAAGGGAGAGTTTTCCTCAGAGGCCAGGACGTAACATCCTGGCCCCCCGAAAAGAGAAAACTGGGCATCGTATACCAGGATTACATGCTTTTTCCCCACCTGGATGTTTTTGGCAACATTGCGTTCGGACTCAAGGGCAAATACGCCGACAAACGCGAAATTGCCTCCAAGGTCGAACATATTGCTTCGCAACTGGGTATTTCGGACCTTTTGCGGCGTGACGTGGGAACGCTTTCGGGTGGAGAGCAGCAGCGCGCCGCACTGGCGAGGGCCCTCGTAACGGGGCCGGAAATCCTGTTGCTGGACGAGGCTTTCAGCGCTCTGGACGTCAACACCAGGGAGAAGATGCGCAGACTCATGGGGAAAGTGGTAAAGGAAATGGGAGTTACGGTGCTGCATGTTACGCATGACAGGGAAGATGTATGGGCCCTGGCGTCTCACGTGGCTGTGATACACGATGGCGAAATGCTGCAGCACGGAACCCCGGAGGAAGTGTTTTCGAGACCCAGGCCCGGCTATGTGGCCGGAAT
>CAZBLL010000136.1:0-5078 GCA_964492625.1 uncultured Synergistaceae bacterium | reverse complement strand
TCGGGCGATCATTACCTGGCCCAGCTAACCGGCGCCCTGAGAACTGAAGGGTTCGGCGGACGTAGTTGGGGAATGGCGGGTGATGAGGCCGAACGGGCCGGAGTCGAGAAGATATGGAGCAACGACGCCCTTCACCTGATGGGCGTCAGCGAGGTTCTGCCGTCCATCCCCCGATTGATCAAGCTCAAAAACGATATAACCGATCATATTATTCGGATGTCTCCGGGTGCTGCGGTTTTGGCCGACAGTCCTGATTTTCATATTTCCCTGGCGCGGTCGCTGAGAATAAAAGGGTACGCAGGGAAAATTTTCTACATCGCGCCTCCAACGGTCTGGGCCTGGCGCAAGGGCAGGACCAGGTCTTTGCGGTCCTTTTTTGACCTCTGTTTTCCGCTCCTGGGGTTCGAGGATAAATTTCTTAAAGACAATAGTGTAAACAGTCGCTGGAAAGGTTACCCTCTTCTGGACGAGACGCCTCCGCACGCGCCCGGTTGTATAAACAAACAGGAAAAACCATTGTCGATAGGCCTGTTCCCCGGGAGTCGTCCCGGAGAGATCTGCAAACTGGGTCCCGTTTTGCTGAATGTAGCCGATGGTATCGCCGGAATGGGGAATACGCCGGTTATCTCGGTAGCCCCCTCTTTGCCTGAAGCCGAAAAAGTGTGGCTAACCGGCCTTTTCACGGAATACGAGGTCTGTTCAGGTCCGGGAAAGGAATTGCTGAACCGGGTTGACTGCGCCATCGGCGCGAGCGGAACATTGGCCATGGAAAGCCTGCTCAGAGGCAAATGGATGATAGTCCTTTATCGGGCATCCTTCAGTTCCTGGCTTGCTTACCGCATGGCAGTAAAAACGCCATGGATATCGTTGCCCAACGTTGTGGCTGACGAAGAAATCTTTCCCGAACTCTTGCAGCGGGAGGTCGAAGCCGCAAAAATTCTTTCCCTGCTACAGGATTTCATCAAATCTCCTTACCGGCAAAGAGCGGCAGCGCAGAGTATGGAAAAAGCCGTTTCACGACTGGGCGACAAAGGCGCCTATCGCTATTGGGCCCGGTCGATACTTGAGGTCGCCGACATTTGAAGCGCCTGGCAATTTTGACGAACGGGCCGGGGGAACTCTGGTGCTGGGTGCGGCCAGTGGTTCCTCAACTTAAAAAAATGGGATTTCACGTTACGGTCTGGATATTGCCCTGCCAGTTCGCTTCCGGCGAGGAGGGTCGTATCGCGGAGACGGTCGGCGCGGACGATGTAAGGGGACCCGGTTCCGTGATATCAACATATCGTCGGATGAACGGGCGCGACTTCAGCGCCGTACTTCAGATGGGCGGCGACAGGTTGTTCGGTCGCAGACTTTCCAGAAACCTTATCCCCCTGTTCCGATACGGTTACATCCCCAACATCGCGTCGGTCTCCGGATGCGTCAGATATTTTTCGGCCTTCGGACATATCGGCCAAAGACAGTGCCCTCTGGGTGATAATGTAGAGGTTGTGGGAGACCTGGCGGTTGACGGGCTTGAAATGGAAGCGCATACGGAAGCACCCTGGAAAAACGGCGATGCCATGAAGCTCGTTTTTTTCCCCGGAAGCCGAAAAGGCATCAGGCGGCAGGCCATGGGATATCTTGGCCAGGTAGCGGAACAGGTCAGGAAAGAGATTTCCGGGGTGGAGATAGTGACGGCCTGCTCACCCTTCATGCCTCCAGAGGAAAAGGCGGAATGGGCGCGTCTGACACTGAACCCCGTAAGCTCAACGACAGCGGCTGTTTTCCGGGACTCCGATCTTGCTTTGACCCAGCCCGGCACCAACACGCTGGAACTGGCGTATCTGCAGGTTCCCATGCTGGTAGCCGCGCCGTTTGAGTTCATAAGAAACGTTCCACTTTCGGGTATCCCGGGAATTCTGGACAAATTGCCCTTTATAGGCAGGGCGATCAAGGACCGTTACGCCAGGAACCTGAGAGACAGAAACAGGTTTCTTTCCTGGCCCAACAGGTTGCAGGGTAGAGAAATCGTCCCCGAGGCTGTAGGCGAACTTTCACCTATGGACATTGCTGTAAGAATAGCGGATCTTCTCAGGAACAGGGAAGCGCTCAATACAATAAAACGGTCGCTTGGCTCTGTAAATCAGAAGCCGGGGGCGGCAGTAAAGATAGCACAGAGATTGTCGGAAATGGTGTGAGTGCTATGTATTCAAAAACACGCAGCGTCTATTTCAGGCTCCTTGCCTATGCAAGGCCCTATGTCAAAAGGCTGTTGGCGGCTCTCTGCTGTATGCTGATTGCCTCCGGGTGCATGGTGGTGGCGCCATGGCTTTTGAAAAACATCGTAGACGATGTACTGATCAGCAAAAACCCCACTGTGCTGAATCTGCTCGCCGTCGGGCTTGTGGTCCTGTATCTTTTCAAGAACGTGGCCTATTACGGGCAGCAGTACCTTATGAACTGGGTGGGGCAGCGCGTCGTGCTGGACATTCGCCTCCGGCTCTATGACCACATGCAAAGGATGTCTCTCAAATACCTCTACGGGCAACGGGTGGGTGAACTGCTTTCACGCATAACCAACGATGTCATGATACTGCAGGACATGATAACGGGGGTCCTTATCGACGTAGTCGTGCAGAGCCTGAGTTTCATCGGTATGGTGGGTTTTCTGCTCTACATAAACTGGAGGCTCACTTTGATAACCTTCGCCGTACTGCCGGTGGCCGGTTTTGTGATCGACAGGACCTCAAAGCGTCTCCGCAAGGTTGGCCACGATATTCAGAGGCAGCTTGCGGGTCTTTCGGCCATAGCCAACGAGGCCCTGTCGGCGATTCGTATCGTCAGGTCCTTCGCTACGGAGGAACAGGAGTACAAAAGGTTCCAGTCACAAAGCGGGGCTCACTTCAGCGCGCTCATGCGAGGCGTACAGACCAACGCCGCCCTGATGGGAGCGGTCGAGATCATCCTGATAGTCGCCCTGTCCATAATCCTGTGGTTCGGCGGAAGGATAGTCATCCGGGGTGGTATGTCTCCGGGAGACCTGGTCGCGTTTCTGGGATACCTGGCTCTTCTGGTACAGCCCGTTCGCGTTTTTTCCCGGGTCGTGGCCAGAATGCAGCAGGGTCTTGCGGCCGGAGACAGGATATTCGAAATACTGGATACCAAAAACGAGGTCGTTACCCCTGAAGATCCGGTATTCCTGAAGCCCATCAGGGGCGACATAGCTTTCAGAAACGTTTCGTTTTCGTACATAGAGGGAAACCCCGTACTCAGCGATATAGACCTCAACATACGTCCTGGAGAAAAGGTGGCAATCGTGGGGCCAACCGGAGCCGGCAAGACGACCCTGGCCGACCTCGTGACAAGGCTGTACGATCCCGATTGTGGAAAAGTATCGATAGACGGTGTTAACGTTAAAGATATTGACCTGCCGACACTCAGAAAACAGACCGGAATAGTTCCGCAGGACCCGGTTCTTCTAAAGGGAAGTATAGCATTCAATATATCCTACGGATGTGAATCCGCTACGGAAGAATCAATCAGGGAGGCCGCCCGGATCGCGGGCATTCACACCTTTATTGAATCCCTCGCAGAGGGCTATGAAACGGAAGTGGGGGAGAGGGGTATCACCCTCAGCGGAGGGCAGCGGCAGCGGATGGCCATAGCCCGTGCGGTTGTAAGGGATCCCAGGATCATAATCCTTGATGAAGCGACAACATCCCTTGATGCGGCGGTGGAACAGGAAGTCCAGGACGCCATGCGCAAGGCCATGAAGGAGCGCACTTCCATAGTCATCGCTCATCGGCTTGCCACTGTTCGCGAGGCCGACAGGATCATAGTTCTCGAAAATGGGCGCATAGCGGAAGAGGGCGCACATGAACAGCTCAAATCCGCAGGCGGATTGTACTCCCGCCTGTGCGAATTGCAGTTCGGAAACGGCAATGGGACCAGTTCTTAGAAACTATCTTTCCTTTATCAGGGGCGAAGGGGGCAGCTTTCTCTGGAACGCGATGTTTCCGCTTGAGCTAACGGCCCGGGTCTTCTGGGGATTACGTTCCTTTTCCTACGACCACGGAATTGCGGCCTCATCTGAATCACCGATACCCGTGCTGAGCGTTGGGAACATTACTCACGGCGGCACCAACAAAACGCCCTTCGTGGAGATGCTGTGTCGAATGGTTTCGGGAGCGGGTCTGCGGGCGGGTGTCGTGACAAGAGGTTACGGAAGGGCCTGCGACCAGCCTCTTCTCGCCGGTTCCTCGGGACATACCCGGAGGGAAACGGGCGATGAGGCCCTGCTCCTTTCCAAAAGTTTGAGATCATGCCCCGTAGCCGTCTCAAGGGACAGGACAAAGGGCGTAGCATTGCTCCAAGAACAGGGAGTGGATTTAGCCGTGGCGGACGACGGCTTCCAGCATCGCGCCATGGGCAGGGACGTCGATATTGTTCTTGTCGACGCCACCTGTCCCTTCGGCAACAGGCGCATGATGCCGTCGGGTATGCTCAGGGAGCCGCTGGGGTCGCTGAAAAGGGCGCACGTGGTTGTCCTGTCGCGTTCCGATCAGGTAACGCCCGACCGCCTTGAACAGCTGCGGGATACTGTAAGCCTGTACGCTGACAGGGCGTGCATTTTTACTTCGCGCCTCGAACTGCACTCATGGTCGAAAATGGCTAAAGATGGAAGGCTGGAACCCTGCGAAAGACCTGACGGTACCCTCTACGCTTTCTCGGCCATCGGCAACCCCTCAAGTTTCTCCGAATTTCTCAAAACGCGGGTATCTCATCTTGCCGGTCATATGGTTTTCCGGGATCACCACGGATACTCTACCGGAGATCTTATCGACGTTGTCAGCAGCGCGTGTCGGCAGGGAGCCTCGGCTCTGGTATGCACGGAAAAGGACCTGTACAATCTCCCTGAGGGAACAAATTCGGGAATGCCGCTTTATGTCCCCCTGGTAAAATCCGTACTGGACGAACCGGAGCGGTCTGCAAGGAGCCTTGCGGAACTTCTGAGGCCGCGTCTTGTCGTCGCTTCCAACGGGTACGGGGAGGACGGAATAGGCAGCCTGCTTGCGGAAAAACTCAAAAAAAGATTC
>CAZBLL010000135.1:0-5078 GCA_964492625.1 uncultured Synergistaceae bacterium | reverse complement strand
CTTACGTGGCATGCGGTCCCCCGGCAGAGACGAATGATGTGTCTGCCCCTGGGCTTGAGGTGAAACTGTGCGTAGAACGTCGCCACCCCGTAAAGCTCGGAGGCTGGTATCTTCATTTCCCGGGACACCGCCAGAAGGGCGTCCTCGGGGAGATACCCGAACTCTTGCTGTACCTCCTGAAGGATAGGTATGGTTCCCCCTCGCTTGTTCTTCCAGGGTGCGACAAGTTCGCGCGTTCTTGCCGCTACTTTCGAATCAGTCTGGCCCAATGTCTGTTCCTCCTCCCTTGGGATGCGTGCCTGATTTAGCATGTGGTTTCCTGACGGCGCAACAAATTCCGTATGCTTGATACGGTTTTCACATATGCTGAACCAAAAAAACCCTCTCCGAGAGGGCTGCTCATTGTAGTAAGACAATACACTGGCATAGGACTGCCAGGAGTATTGGGAAAATTATACACAATATCTTGTATCGGGCAAGCAGCAAAAAAGGGACGGAGCCCGTTTTGGGTCCCGTCCCTCGTTTATGCCTGTTTATGAAATATTTTGCTTTGTTTTGTTCGAGTGTAGCGGCCCTGTTACGACAAGAGCTCCGCCACCTCGCGGCTGAAAGCCGCCGGGTCCTCGAGCCTGCCGCCCTCGGCCAGCATGGCCAGGCCGAAAAGGACATCTCCGTATCTGGCGACATCAGGATCTTGGGGACTTTTCCCGTGTATTTTTTCGAGGCGATCCACCAACGGGTGATCGGGGTTGAGCTCCAGTATCCGCTTCACCTTCGGAACATCCTGGCCCGTGGCCCTTAGCAGTTCCTCCATCTGGGGGGTCATGTCGAAATCCTCCCCCACCAGGCACGACGGCGACGAAGTGAGCCTGGAGGAAAGCCGCACTTCCTTTACCTTTTCGTCCAGCGCCTTTTTGAGGTCCTCAACCAGTTTGCCGAAACGCCCGGCTTTTTCCTGTTCGGCCGCTTCGTCTTTTTTCTCCTCCGGCGAGTCCAGGTCGGCCTCGCCCCTGGAAACCGAACGGAATGGCTTGCCCTCGTATTCAGTCACCTGGGCCGACCAGAGTTCGTCCACGGGGTCGGTCAAAAGCAGCACTTCGTAACCCTTCGCCAGGAACGCCTCCAGATGCGGGCTGTTTTTGGCCACGGTCACCGAAGGCGCGGTTACATAGTAAACGGCTTTCTGGTCGTCGGGCATGCGGGTCATGTATTCCTTCAGCGTTACAGGCTCGTCGGAACCGGTGCTGCCAAACAGGCACGTCCCCAGAATTTTGTCTTTGTTGGCGGAATCCGAAAAAATGCCTTCCTTGAGGACCTTGCCGAACTCCGTCCAGAAACTTTTGAACGATTCCCTGTCGTTTGTCAGCATGTTTTCCAGGGCGTCCAGCGTCTTGCGCGTGACGCTACGGCGGATTATGTCCACCTGCCGGTTCTGCTGCAGCATCTCGCGCGACACGTTGAGGGGCAGGTCCTCGGAATCGACAAGGCCTCTTACAAACCTCATATACTCGGGGATCAGTTCCCTGCACTCATCCATTACGAACACCCTGCGTATATACAGGTGTATGCCCCTTGCCATGTCCCTGATAAAAAGGTCCAGCGGGGCTTTAGACGGAATATAGAGCAGCGCCCTGAACTCCTGCGCGCCCTCGGCCCTGTACAGAACGCGTTCGAGAGGCGGGTTCCAGTCGTGGGTAAGGTGCTTGTAGAACTCGGTGTATTCCTCGTCGGTTACGTCGCTTTCCTCGCGGGTCCACAGGGCCTTCATCGAGTTGAGCGTTTCGTCTTCGCCCTTGTCGTTTTTCATGCGAATGGGCCAGGAAACAAAGTCGGAATATCTGCGGATTATTTCACTTATAACGTGCGCCTCGGCGTAGTTTTTGGCGTCTTCGGCGTCTTCCTTTTTGAGGTGAATCGTTATGGATGTTCCCTGGCTTTCGCGCGCAGCCTCCTCCAGCGTATATGTTCCGTCGCCCGACGACTCCCATTTCCAGGCTTTGTCGTCTCCGGCCCGTCTGGTAACCAGGCTGACGCTGTCGGCCACCATAAAGGCCGAATAAAAACCTATGCCGAACTGGCCTATCATCTCCTCCGGCAGAGATGTCTCGCCCTTTTCCCTGAGTATGCGCATGTATTCCCTGGTTCCCGATTTTGCTATAGTGCCGATGAACTCGTTAAGGTCGTCGCGGCTCATGCCTATTCCGTTGTCGGAAATGGTGAGCGTTCGGGCTTCGCTGTCGGGTTCTATACGGATATGCAGATCGTCGACCAGGTTCGCCAGCGATTCGTCGGTCAGGCTCTCCAGCCGCAGCTTGTCCAGCGCGTCGGAAGCGTTTGAAACCAGTTCACGCAGAAAAACATCGCGGTTCGAATAGACGGAATGAATCATGAGGTCCAGCAGTTGCCGGGCCTCGGTCTGAAAAGCAAAGGTCTCTTTTGAATTGGTCACTGTAGGTTATCCCTCCATAAACAGGCGTCAGTGGCAGTATAGCAAAACAAAGGGGCCGGGGCGCGCCAAGCGCGCACCGGCCCCGGGCTGCATGGGCTTTATTCGCTTTCGATCTGGAGCACCTTGCCCTGAACGGCCCTGCTCTTGGGCATTTTCACTGTGATTACGCCGTTTTTAAAGGTAGCTTTGGCGCCGTCCGGGTCCACTTCCGTGGGCAGGGTAACGCATACGTTTAGCGAACGGCTGCTCTTGCGCATGTACCATGTTTTGCCCTCGTCTTTTGGCTCCTCTGTTTCCCCGGCTTGCGACTGTATGTTGATACGGTCGCTGAACGTCTTGAGTTCAACATTAGACGGATCGATACCCGGGGCGTCGATGCTTACCACTACTTCGTCGTTCTCCTCGTACATATCGACAGGAACATATTTTCGGGTCATCGGCTGGATAGCGCTTGAAAAGCCCCTGAAAATGTCGTCCATATCATCGAACATCGAACGTGAAATGTTGCTGAACGGAACAAGATTCCTCATGGAAGCTCCCTCCCTTTGCTGTTTTCAGGGGAAGTATAGCGCGCTTTGTCAGCATTGGTCAAAGGCGTAGGTCAGTAATAGTCAGCCGTTAAGGGCAACTATGGTCAGATATTTGTCGTTTTCAGCGGTTTTTGAAGATTTTTGCCAAAAATCAGCGTGCAGCAATCAGCTGGCAGTAGGCAGAAAAGGCAGAGGCAAGGAGCCGATGGCGGATGGCGGACATCGGATGGCGGAAAAAGCAGGAGGCAGCGAACAGCAATCAGCAGGCAGAAAAAACAGATTCAAGAGCAAAACCATATTTACCACCGAGGACACAGAGATCACAGAGATCACAGAGAGAAGCAAAGAATTTGTTGTATATTCAAAACCCAAACATGAAGACCTGTCACCCCGGTGACCGGAGGGAAAAGGCTGTATCCGCCGGTAGTCGGACATGCCGAGTCCGCCTACCGGCGGAGGTCCCGGGCTGGACGTTGCTACCCCGGTCCACGGTTGGAGGAGCACCGCGAGGGGCAAACCCGATAGGGAGTAGAGGGGATATCGGGATCATGAATCGTTTCCGCGTTTATCCATCCAGGCCTTTCCGCTGGAGGTAATTCGGTATTTCTGCAACCTGCTCGTGGGCTTACCGGGCAGGGTGAGTTCAACTAAACCCTCCGCCAGAAGCCTTCGGACCTCCTTGTTCAATTGCCCGGAAATCGCCTTTTGACCCAAAGCAGAGGATAACTCGACTTTAGACAAAACATTACCTTTAAGCAGAAGCAACACCTTGAAGGCAAGCGACTCCGGCTGCGACTCCGGCTGTGACTCTGGCTGTGACTCTGGCTGTGACTCTGGCTCTTCGCCATCACTCACAACGTTGGGCCGCGGAAAAATCATTGTGAACCAGTGCTCCGAAACTTCGATACGGGGTTCCGCCACCCCATACTCACGGCACAGATCACGTATACGTTTGATGCCTGATCCGATATGCTCCACAGCCTCCATCCGGTGCAGAATCGCAAACAGCAGAGGGTTTCGGGGAATGCTTTTGACGCCAAGATCGGCCTCTGTCATCCCTGCGGGAAGCCCTCCGGGGCTGACTATCTCTATCCTGTCCTTGAAGATATAAACCTGTACATTGGCTGTGGACCTGTAGTCGCGGTGAGCAAGAGCATTGACCACAGCCTCCCTGATCGCTTCTTCGGGCAATTCAGGCCGCTCTTCGCGCTTTACGTGCCTGATAATGTACTCCACGTTGATCTTGGACAGAATGTAAGTCACCACTTCATCGATCATGGAATAGACATCGCTGTTAAAACCGCGCCTGTCGAGAATACGAACCTTGTCCACACCCATAAACAACGCGCAGGCTGCGTCGGCGCTTATATTGAACTTCTGAATATCGTTTGCAAGCAGCCAGGCCCCGGCGTGCGTCATCTGCCCGTCTCTTACAAGATGCAGATTTTCCAGCACCACCATTGCATCCATACCTTCAGGAACTCTGGCTCTTTTCCCGAACACGGACCAGACCTCTTCCGTCAGATCGTTCTTCAAGGAAAAACGGGTACATGGCGTTTCGTCGAAATGGATCAACCCTTCCTTGAAGAAAAACTCCCGTATCTCCTGGCGGGACATCTGCTGCGATGAGGGCCCTTCGCGCATGAAGAATTTGCCCCCGAAGGAGTAGGGCTTGCCGTGCTGCTGAGGGACATTTATGTAAAGAACTTTCCCCGTGCTCTCAATTTCCACTGCTATAGGGGGTTCAGCCGAACGGGCTACGGTCTGTATTTCCGATTTGAGACGGTTGTGATTATCGACACCAACAACATTCCCGGTGTCGGTCACGCCGATCAGGATCACACCTCCGGAAGCATTCGCAAAAGCGCATATCTCGCGCCCCAGGTTGGAGGTTCCGGCCTTCTTGAATTCAGTTGTAAAACCTTCGCCAAGTGCGATTAAGGTTGCAAGCTTTTTCTGGTTTATCGCCTTTTCGGCCATCGCTAATCCGCCATCAGCAATCTGCTTTTATTGCCCTTTCCACCGCCGCAAGGGAATGGAGCCTCGTGGTGTCGAACAGGGGAACCCTGGTGTGCTCCTGCTGAACCAAAAGCGGTATC
>CAZBLL010000134.1:0-5082 GCA_964492625.1 uncultured Synergistaceae bacterium | reverse complement strand
CCCCACAGCACATCCATACAGACAGCCATTCTCGTACTCGTCCTTATTATTCGCTCCGGGTCCCCTCCTGGAGCGCCGGCGGTCTAGTACCGTCTGGCGGCATTTCCAGGCCGGGACCCCGTTACACGGGGTTCCGGCCTTTTTTTATGCTTTCGGCGGTGAATATCGAGAAAAGGAGGAAACGGAATGCAGCACACCATCAGTGTTCTCACCGAAGACCATCCCGGGGTTCTTTCACGGCTTTCCGGTCTGGTTTCCAGAAGAGGCTACAACGTCAACAGCCTCAGTGTAGGCAAAACCGACCGTGAAGGCCTTTCGCGTTTCACGATCGTGGTTACGGGAGATGACAGGGCGGTAGAGCAGATCGTGAGGCAACTGGGCAAACTGGTGGAAACGGTGGAAGTGGAGCTTTTGAGCAGCAGCCCCTTTGTGGAACGGTGGATGACCCTCGTCAAGGTCCAGGCCTCATTCGAGACAAGGCCCCACATTCTCCAGACGGCCGAGGTTTTCCGCTCCAGGGTGGTGGACGTAGGGAACGACGCTCTGGTTCTGGAATCCACGGGAGACAGGGGAAAGGTAGAGGCCTTCATCGAGGCCGTAAAACCATACGGGATACTCGAAGTGGCTTCGAGCGGAGCCGTCGCCATGCAGCGGGGCGGCTTCGGCGCATCGGCATAACTATCAAACAATTTTTTCAGGGAGTGAAAGCAATGACACGCATGTTTTATGACAAGGACGCCAACCTCGACAACCTCAAGGGCCTGCGCATCGCCGTTCTGGGTTACGGAAGCCAGGGACACGCCCACGCTCAGAATCTCAGGGAATCGGGCATGGATGTGGTCGTTGGGCTTCACGAAGGAAGCCGGTCTCGCAAACGGGCCGAAGATGAGGGATTTCGTGTAACGACAGCGGGCAAGGCGGTTTCACAAGCCGATGTCGTGGTTTTCCTGGTCCCCGACCATGTGCAGGCCGACCTGTACGAAACCGAGGTAAAGCCAAACCTCAAGCCCGGCGCTACGCTGGTTTTCTCTCATGGATTCACTGTGCACTATCACCAGGTGGTTCCGCCCAGCGACGCCGACGTCTTCATGATCGCACCCAAAAGCCCAGGCCACCTCGTTCGCCGCATGTTCACAGAGGGCAAGGGCGTACCCGGCCTTATCGCCATTTATCAGGACCGCTCCGGAAAAACTTTCGACAAGGGCCTGGCCTACGGTTCGGCCATCGGCTGCGGCCGCGCCGGCATCATCGAAACAACCTTCGCCGAAGAGACCGAAACCGACCTTTTCGGAGAGCAGGCCGTTCTGTGCGGCGGGGTTACGGAGCTCGTCAAGGCGGGGTTCGACACACTGGTCGACGCAGGCTATCAGCCCGAAATCGCCTATTTCGAGTGTCTCAACGAACTAAAGCTCATCGTTGACATGATGTTCGAGGGCGGCCTTGGCTGGATGCGCTACTCCGTAAGCGACACGGCCAAATACGGCGACAAGACCGCCGGTAGAAAGGTTATCGACGAACACGTGCGCGCCACGATGCGCGATCTTCTCGAAGACGTCCAGAGCGGAGAGTTCGCCAAGGACTGGATCCTGGAAAACCGCTGCGGAAGACCCTCCATGAAAAAATGGGAGGAACGCGAGAACAGGCACCTCATCGAGGAAGTGGGTTCCCGCCTCCGCAAGATGATGCCCTGGATGGACGCGAAGGAAGCACCGAAACCCGGCGTATAGATACGCACAGACGCCGCACCCCCTGCCGGGGCCGCGGCGCCGAGAGGAGAGTGTAACCCGATGAGCGAAGATCATGTACGAATTTTCGACACCACGCTGAGAGACGGAGAACAGTCGGCGGGCGTCAATCTGAATACGGCGGAAAAACTTCAGATAGCCCACAATCTGGCCCGAATGAAGGTAGACGTCATCGAGGCCGGTTTCCCCGCGGCCTCGCCCGGAGACATGGAGGCCGTAAAGACTATCGCCGCTAACGTCAGAGGACCCGTTATCGCCGGTCTGGCCCGCACCCGCAAGGAAGACATCGACGCCGCCTGGGAGGCCGTGAAGGAGGCCGGGAAACCGCGAATACATACTTTCATAGCCACCAGCGACATACACCTGGAGCACAAACTGTGCATGACGAGAGAACAGGTGAAAGAGGAGGTCCGCAGGGCTGTAACGCAGGCAAAAAGCTGCGTGGACGACGTGGAATTCTCCGCCGAAGACGGCAGCCGCACCGACATGGACTTTATCTGCGAAGTATTCCGCATCGCAGTGGAATGCGGAGCAACCACCCTCAACATCCCCGACACTGTCGGATACGCCCTGCCCGAGGAGTTTTCGCGCTTCGTGGGCGAGATCATCAGCAGAACCGGCGCGGGAGACGACGTTGTATGGTCTTGCCACTGCCACAACGACCTGGGTCTGGCCGTGGCCAACTCGCTCGAGGCCGTCCGCAGAGGCGTGCGTCAGGTGGAATGCACGGTAAACGGCCTGGGAGAACGGGCCGGCAACGCATCCATGGAGGAAATAGTCATGGCCCTCCGGACCAAGAGGTCGCATTTCGGGGTCCAGACACGGATAGACACAACCTGTCTCTGCGGCGTCAGCAACCTGGTATCCAGCCTCACCGGCTTTTCCGTACCCCCCAACAAAGCCATCGTGGGGGCCAACGCATTCGCCCACGAGGCGGGCATCCACCAGCACGGTGTGCTCTGCAATAAAGCCACCTACGAAATAATGAAGCCCGAAGACGTGGGCGCCGGCACAAAACTGGTGCTGGGCAAACATTCCGGAAAACACGCCTTCCGCAAACAGCTTGCGGACCTTGGATTCGACCTTACGGAAGACCAGGTAAGGCAGGCCTTCAAGCTTTTCAAGCAACTGAGCGACCGCAAGGAAATGGTTACCGACGGCGACCTGGAGGCTCTCATCGTGGACGAAATCCTCTCGGTTACACCCGACCGCCGCTTCACGCTCGAGGAGTTCTCCGTTCAGGCCGCCCACGGCTCCGGGACGGCGGGGATCACCCTTTCCGAAAACGGAACCGTATGGAGCGACGCGGCCACGGGCAACGGCCCCGTCGACGCCGCCTACGCCGCTCTCAAGCGGCTCACCAAACTGGATCCGGTCCTCACCAGCTACCGTGTCAAGGCGGCAAGCCGTAAATCAGACGCCGTGGGCGAGGCGCGCATAACGCTGGCCCTCGGCGAAGTTTCGGCCCAGGGACGCGGAGCAAGCACCGATGTAATAGAGGCCAGCATAAAGGCCTACGTGAACGCCGTTAACCGTCTTCACCAGGTAGCCGCCGCGAAAGGAGTTGCTTTAGATGCCCAGAACGCTGGCGCAGGCCATTCTGTCGAGGCGCTCGTCTGAGCCTGTCGAGGAGGGCGTTATCTGCCGCGTGCTGGTGGATTTCGCCTTCGCCAACGACATCACAGCTCCCCCCGCGGCCCGTTCTTTCGCCGACATGGGGGCGACAAAGGTTTTCGATCCGTCGCGTTGCGCCGTGCTGCCGGATCATTTCACGCCCAAAAAGAACATAACCGCCGCCAGTCAGGCCAGAGAGGCGCGTGATTTTGCGCTCTCGAAAGAAATGCTCTACTGGGAGCAGGGCCGCGTTGGCATAGAGCACGCGTTTCTTCCCGAGCAGGGGCATATCCTGCCCGGGGAAGTGGTTCTGGGCGCCGACAGCCATACATGCACCGGAGGCGCGCTGGGTGCTTTCGCCACGGGGGTGGGCAGCACCGATCTGGCCGCGGCCTGGGCGCTGGGCGAAACGTGGCTTCGGGTTCCCCCGACCATAAGGGTGCGTTTCGAGGGTGAAAAACCCGCGAACGTAGGCGGCAAGGACATGATCCTGGCCCTGCTTTCGGAAATAGGCGTACAGGGGGCCCGGTACGGCGCGCTGGAGTTCACCGGCGAGACGCTGGCCGCTCTTCCGATGGACGACCGCTTCACCATCGCAAATATGGCCGTGGAAACGGGCGCCAAGGCGGGGCTTTTCGTTCCCGACGAAAAAACGCTTGCGTGGGTCAAGCCGCGCGCGGCAAGACCTTTCGAGCCTGTGTATCCCGACGCAGACGCACAATACCTGCGTGAAGTGATTATCGACGTCTCGACGCTTTCACCGCTGGTGGCTCTGCCCCATTCGCCCGCCAACGTCCATCCGGCCTCGGATACCGGAGAAATGCCCATCGACCAGGTCTTCATCGGGTCCTGCACCAACGGACGCCTCTCGGACCTGGAGCAGGCCGCGGGGATCCTCAAGGGCAGGGCCGTTCATCCATCGGTGCGATGCATAGTCATTCCCGCCTCCCGTGAAATATTCGCCCAGGCCCTGAAGCTGGGTTATATCGATACATTCATCGAGGCCGGGGCGGCGGTATGCACTCCCACCTGCGGCCCCTGCCTGGGCGGACACATGGGTATTCTGGCCGACGGCGAGCGCTGCGTATCCACCAGCAACCGCAACTTTGTCGGTCGCATGGGCCACACCGGCAGCGAAGTGGTGCTCTCCGGTCCACTTGTGGCGGCCGCCAGCGCCGTCGCCGGACGTGTCGCCGATCCTTCGGAGGTGCTTGAAAATGAATGAAACCCTCAGGGGAAAAGCCTGGATTTTCGGCGACGACATCGACACCGACGTCATCATCCCGGCCCGCTACCTGGTAACGTCCGACCCCGACGAACTGGGGAAACACTGCATGGAAGACATAGACCCCGGTTTCCCTGACAGAGTCGCGCCAGGCGATTTTATCGTGGGCGGCGAGAACTTCGGCTGCGGGTCATCCCGGGAACACGCGCCGCTGGCGCTTAAAGGCGCACGGTGCGGCGGCGTAATAGCGGCTTCATTCGCTCGCATCTTCTACCGCAACGCTCTGAATGTGGGACTCCCTATCTTTGAATGCCCCGAAGCCGTCGGGGCTATAGCGTCCGGAGACATTCTCGAGGTGAGCCCGTCATCGGGGACCATACGGATTACTGGTAGCGGCGACGTCTACCGTTTTGCTCCGTTCCCGCCATTTCTGGAGGGCCTCATAGCCTCCGGCGGTCTTGTACCGTTCGTGCGGAACCGGCTGAAGGAGAGAAAAAC
>CAZBLL010000133.1:0-5127 GCA_964492625.1 uncultured Synergistaceae bacterium | reverse complement strand
GGTCCCCTCCAGCGAGGGCTACGGAGCGGCTCTTGGAGCCATAGGTCCGCTGCTCACAATGCTAAACTCCTGCGCCCTGGGCGTTTCGGTGGTCAATATCGACAACGGCATAGGCGCTGGGTATTCGGCTTCCCTGATGATACGCAAAATACATTCCAGCATACAGGAGGGTTAATTCGATGAATAACACAAATACCGTTCTTTACCTTAACTGTTTTTCCGGGATAAGCGGGGACATGATGCTCGGGGTTCTCCTCGACATGCTGGGTACCGACGACCTTGAGGCCCATCTCAAGGGTCTGGCGCTTGACAACTATCGTGTCGAGGTGAAACACACCAGGAAAGAAGGCGTTACAGGTGTTGACGTAAAGGTTCTTTGCGAAAAAGACCACCCTCACAGGGGCCTGAATGACATCGTTGCCATCATAGACAACAGCGAAATCGATCCCGAAGCGGCCGCCAGGGCCAAAAAGGCCTTCAGATTGATGGCCGAAGCCGAAGGATCCGTCCATGGGATGTCGCCGGAAGAGGTCCATTTCCACGAAGTCGGCGCTGTCGATTCCATTGTCGACATTGTGGGTTCAAGCATTCTCATGGAGGCTCTGGGCCCGGGTAAAGTGGTCTTCTCGGCGCTTAACGTAGGTTCCGGGACCGTACATTGCGCTCACGGAGAATTCCCGGTTCCGGCGCCGGCTACTATACGGCTGCTGGAGGGAGTGCCCGTGTTCGCCAACGGTCAGCCTATGGAGCGGGTCACTCCCACCGGAGCGGTGCTAGCAAGGGTCTTTGCCGATGATTTCGGAGCCATTCCCCCCGGAGTGGTTCTGAAAACGGGCTACGGTATAGGAGACCACGCTTCCGATCTGGTGAACGTTGTTCAGGGTGTACTTCTGAACGGAGTGGAAGGGCATTCCCATGTCCATGGCCACGACCACAGCCATTCTCATGACCATGGACACACACACCCGCATGACCACGACCACGACCACGACCACGACCACCAGCACCATCACGTAGCCGAGGGTCCCGACAAGGGAGACCGAACCGCCTGCAAATAGAGCAACGGGGGGAGACGACCCCCGTTGCTCTTCCCCCGACATAACATCAAAAAGCAATCTCTCGCCCTACACAGCTAGCATCCTCTGGCCTGGGAGATTTAAGCCGATCATCCGTCCCCATGTACTCAGGTGGCGCTGATGGTTGTTTCCAAGGCGAAAGGAGGTGTGAGCTGAGAACAGTCACAAGAGGAGCTTTCATGGCAGGGAGAATCGAACCAACGTATCGAACAACAGGAGGTGCTTATAAGAATGCATAAGGAACTTTATTCCGCGATAAGCGCGGCGAACACGTTTGTGGAGAACGAAACCAGCGACCGCCTTGAAGCGATTACCAAAGGTCACGGTATGCTCAACCTGGCCGTCTACAGCGCGGCCAACGTAATGGTCAAGGAAATACTCCAGGGTCGCAGCGCAAAGATCTCCGACGCCAATCTTGACGACCTTCCCCTCGACATGATCGTCGAGGCCGGTGTCAAGGCAGCCAAGGAAGCCGGAGCCGACTCGGCCAACGCCGCACTCATCGTAGCCGCCTTCCTCAACCTGGTCGCCGGCACAGCCTCAAGAGCTGGTGTTCCTGCGGGCAACAGGAAGCTCGGATCGATGGCGCGCATGAAAGCCGGAGCCAGCAGAGCCGGTGTTCAGGCCGTTCCCACATCCAAGCTCACCAACAAGATCTCCGGATTCCCGGCAGTCAAGGCCATCTACGAGGCCATAGACAAGGGCGAGATCTGCCGTTTCAGCGGCGCTGTCGTTCCTCCCTTCGTGGCGGGCGGCGCCATTTACGGTCACAGCGTCCTCGGCGAGGACATGATCTACTATGATTTGACCATGAACGGCACCAAGGTCGGCGTGGAGGCCATGTTCCGGGCCTACCAGGGCGTCGGCATCAATCCCAACCCCTGGCTCTCCGCCGCGCTGGCGGCCGCCGCTGTTCTGGAGATCATCAATCCCGACGGAATGATCGGGCAGGACTACGGTGAATTCTTCGTCCAGGGTACCGGATACCTGGCGGGCAAGGGCGCGGCCGAGGCCGCGGGTCTTCCCGAAAAGCTCCACATGCGCGGAACCAACAAGGAATTTGACACCGCCGCCCTGATAGGCGACCTTGGCATGATACTCAAGGATGTCGGAGCTCCCACAGTCGTCGGTATGATGACCTTCAACGAAATGATGGCCTGCTTCCAGGAAGGCCCGATGATCGGAGCAGGTTTCGGCGCCGGACCGGTCAATCCTCCTCTTGCGCATCTCGTGAGCGACTGCGTTTGCGCATCCGCCAAACTCCTTGAGACCGAAGGCGACGTATTCGCCGCGGCCGAAATGATCCACGACATGAAACTCAACGAATGGCTCGATCCCGAGATATCCGCCGCTTCCGGCAATATGGTCGCACACAAGGCCGAGCAGGTTATGCGCGGACCGGTCACCAAGGCCGTCATCCAGGCGACCCAGGGCATTCGCAACAACCTCGAGTTCAGGCTCGCCAAGATGACCTGGGATGGTCTCGAAGCAGGGAAATCCCTCGAGGACATCTGCTACGATATCGATGTCAAGAGACAGGCGAAAGTCGAGGAGCGCACGGGCATGATCCTCGGAGGACTCTTCGGCAAGAAGATCACCATCAAGTTCTCCAAGCTCAAAGGCGGCGCGCGCCGTAACCACCCGTTCGCCGAAACCTTCTGGGGATTCGACGCTGACATCGACGCCGTGGTGACTGTGGACGGCAAGGAATTCAAGATCGAGGGTCTTTCCCACAAGGTTGCTCCCGACGTGGTGCTTAACAAGAAAACCGACTGGACGATCCCCGTTACGGTCGCATCGGTGGCGGCCCAGGAACTCATGTACATCGGCTGCTGCACGGTCAACGTGGTCATTCCGGCCGCGGTAGCCGCCGTTTCCGGCAAGATGAGCGCCAAAGACGCCGGGAAATACGCCGAAAAGGGCGCCAGCATCACAAACGCCATCCCGGGCGCGAAGGAAACCGCCAGGGAAGTTGCAAAGCTCGCCGTCAACCTGATGAAAGACATGGAGGACGTTGCAGAGCTGTAGTTCGTATCATAACGGAGGGGGCCATAATGGCCCCCTCTCTCTTTTTTCCAGCCGAAAGGCCGAAAGGGGACACGCATGCTTCTGCTTGTCAACGCCGACAATGTTACAGGCGAGGGAGTGCCTTATCTGATAGAGGGCCTTATGGACCGGGGGGCTTCAAGCGTACACGCCGTACCGGCCATTACTAAAAAGGGTCGAAGCGAGTTTCTTTTTCTTGTAGATGCTCCTAGAGACAGGCTGGAAGAAGTGGGGACTTTTCTGGCTCTGGAGCTCGATACCCTGGGTATGCGTGTTTTCGAACCGGAACACTTTCCGTTCAATCCAGTTGGAAAAATCACAGTGGCTGTCAAACCATCGGGGGGCGGTCCGGGGTTCCCGGGCGTCAGGGTAAAGACCATAGCCGGCAGCGACGGAAAGGTTTTTTCCTGCAAGGCCGAGTACGAGGACCTTGTGAAGTCGCTTGGGGAAATATCAGCGGACAGACCCTTCTCCTTTAAAAACCTGAAAGCATCCGTGGAGCTTGCGGCCATCAGTGAAAGCCCTGTTTCTCTCTGCGGCCTCGTCTTCGAACCTGAAACCGGACGGGATCGCTGAACACATATCCAGGCGACAGAGAATCAGTCGATCAATGAAAGGAGTGCTCGTTGTGAAAAAGATTCTGCTTCAGCTTGATACGGATTCGCAGCCGAGCGTTTTCGACGCCGTTACAGCCTACGACGGCGGCGTAGACATAATTTTGCAGCACAGTTCAATTACCGCGGAATCGGCAGTGCCGCTCGTCCACGGTGTCATGTTCACGCGCGGCGGCGACGACCTCAAGAACAGCGCCGTCTTCGTCGGCGGCTCCGATGTGGCCGCAGGCGAGGCGGTCCTGGACGCGGTGAAGGGTTCTTTCTTCGGTCCCATAAGCAATTCGGTGATGCTCGATTCAAACGGCTGCAACACAACGGCCGCCGCTGCTGTGGCCAAAATCGCCGGAGCGGTGGACCTCAAGGGCAAAAAGGTAGTTGTCCTCGCAGGCACTGGACCGGTGGGACTCAGAGCCGCTCTGTTCTTCTCGGAAGAGGGAGCGGATGTGACAATAACCTCCCGTTCCATGGCCAGGGCCGAAAAGGGTTGCGCCCAGCTGAAGGAGCGTTTCGACCTCGCCGCCCATCCGGCCGAATGCAAGGACGAAGCCTCCGTAGCATCCGCCCTTGAAGGCGCCGTGGCCGTTCTGGCTACAGGGGCCGCGGGCAAGATGCTGTTGCCGGAATCGGTATGGAAAGGACACGCAACGCTCAAGGCGCTGGGAGACCTCAACGCCGTTCCGCCTTCGGGGATCGAGAATATCAAGCCTCACTGGAACGCAAAGGATATCGACGGACAGCTGATATTCGGCCCCATAGCCGTAGGCGGCCTCAAGATGAAAGTACAGAGGAGCTGCGTTGAACGCCTTTTCAGCTCCAACGATCTTGTTCTCGACGCCAGAGAAATATACGAAGTAGTCAAGGAGTTCCACAAAGATTGACCGCAGCCTTCTGATCGTTGCTTTCAGCACCCGCGGGCTGGCCGATTCGGCGTTTCGGGCCGGGTTTCGAACAATATCGGCGGTCGACGCGTTCGGAGACAGAGACCATCCTTTCGGGGTCAGGAACATATCGACACGGAGGATATGGGGGTCGCCTTTCAGTGACGAGATCATAGAGCGGGCTTGCGCCGTGACGGGAGGAGAAATTCTCGTTTACGGCGGTGGTGTCGATAACCGCCCTGATCTTGTCAGGACCCTGGCCCGCGGGCGACTGCTGGCCGGCAACGATCCCTCCGTTCTGGCGGAGGCCAGGAACATTAAGACATTGAGAACCATATGCATGGAGGAAAATATCCCTTTTCCCATGACATGGCTTTCGGGAGAAGAAAACCAGGCAGGGTTGTTCCAGGGGGGCCCCAATGCAGGCAATGGAGTGCTGAAAAAGGAAGCGCTTTCGCGGGCCGGGGCGGGTGTTACTCAATTTCGCGGGGGTAGCCTTCCGACCCGGCAATG
>CAZBLL010000132.1:0-5139 GCA_964492625.1 uncultured Synergistaceae bacterium | reverse complement strand
ACCGTACATAGCCAGGGTTTTCCCTGTGGCGAGCCAGGCCCATTCACCGAATGCTCCTCTTACGAAAAGCAGATGTACTATTTCGTTTGAGAAAACCGCCATCCCGGCGACGACCGGAATCACGATAAAGAGCGCGAAACGGAGCGCGTCCCGCAGGGCTGCGGCGAAAGCCGCTTCACCGTCCAGCACTTTTCTTGAAAGAAAAGGCAGCACCGCCTGCGAAATGGCTATTACGAAAAGCCCCAGAGGGAGCTGCAGTATCCTGTCGGCGTAGTTCAGGACAGATATCGAGCCCTCCTGCAGGAACGAACCCAGCATCCTGCTGATTACCGGAATAAGCTGGTTGAGCGACAGCCCCAGTGCGTAGGGCAGAAACAGCGTCATGGTCCTTTTCAGTTCCACGTTGTCGCGTCTGGGTATCGCCGGGTACAGAGGCACTCCGTTACCCGCGGACCACAGCCACTGAAGAATCAACTGGGCAACTCCGCCCAGAAGCACCGCGCAGGCAAGACCCGTAACACCCATTCGTGATGCTACAATCGCAAGGAACGCTATGAAGACCACGTTGCTGATGGCAGGGGCTATGGCGGGAACAAAAAAGCTCCCCATGCTGTTGAGAACGCCCATTGCAAGCGCGGCGAGAGAAATAAAGAACAGAAACGGAAACATCAGCCGCGTCAGACGGACGGCGACGGCGGCGGCCTCGCCTCCGAACCCCGGGGCCATGACGCGCACCAGAGCAGGAGCGACCAGAACGCCCAAAGCAACCGTCGCCCCGGTTACAACGGCAAGGACCGTAAAAGCCTGTCTGGCGAGCTCGGACGCCTTATCAAGGCCTTCGCGCTCAAGTGTCTGGGAAAACACCGGAACGAACGCGGCCGAAAGGGCCCCCTCCGCCAACAGACGCCGAGCCAGGTTCGCCAGTGTATAGGCTACAAGAAACGCGTCCAGGCGGCCCGTGGCCCCGAACAAAGCCGCTATCATAACCTCGCGGGCGAGACCCAGCAACCTGCTGACCAGCGTTCCGGCCATCATCTTCAGTGAGTGTCTTACCATAGGCGTGCTGCCGTTGCTCACTTCAGGGGCCCGCCTTTACGCAAAGGAGAGTGTGAACCCGCATGGCGACCAGAACCGTTATATGGGGACTTGGAAATCATCTCAGAGGCGACGACGCCGCAGGCCTTGCGCTGGCGGAGCGTCTGAAGGAAAGGAACATTCCGGACACGAATGTCTTCGTCTGCGAGACAGTGCCGGAAAACTATATTACTCCCCTCCGCGAAAGCGGAGCCGGGAAACTGATTATCATCGACGCGATCGACATGAAGCTGCCCCCCGGCAACACACGAACCATGGGGCTGAAAGATGTTGTTTCCGTATCTTTTTCCTCGCACGGTCTGCCCCTCGACCTCCTGCTCAAGCCCTTCGAAAAGGAGCTCGAGATAATTGTCATCGCCATACAGCCCGGCGACACCTCGCCCGGGGTTTTTCTTTCACCGCCGGTAGAGGCGGCTCTCGCGGAGCTTGACTCCGATTCCATCGAACATCTGGAAAAGGCCGCGGCGCCCTACAGGCAGAACCGGTCCCCCAGATAAAATTTCTTGGCTACGTCGCTTTCGGCGACATCCGACGGAGATCCCTCTATAACTATCTGTCCCCTGTGTATGAGGTAGGTCCTGTCGGTTATCGCCAGGGTTTCCCTGACGCTGTGGTCGGTAAGAAGAATACCGTATCCTCTCGTCCTCAGTCCCAGGATGATCTGCTGTATATCGTAAACCGCTATGGGGTCTATGCCGCTGAAGGGTTCGTCGAGCAGTATGAACGAGGGTTCTATGGCGAGGCTCCTCGCTATCTCCACGCGCCGCCGTTCTCCCCCGCTGAGCGCGTAGCCGTGTATCCCGGCCACATCCTGCAGACCGAACTCATCGATAAGTTCTTCGATGCGATCGTTTACGGATTCGCCCTTGCAGCCCGTTTCCTGCAGGACCAGTTCCAGATTCTGGCGCACCGTCAGGTTCCTGAAAACCGAGGCCTCCTGGGGAAGATAACCTACTCCCATACGTGCGCGCATATACATCGGCATACCGGTCAGATCGTCGCCGTCCAGAAGCACTTTCCCCCCGTCGGGGCGAACCAGGCCCAGCACCATGTAGAACGTCGTTGTCTTTCCGGCGCCGTTGGGTCCCAGCAGGCCGACTATCTCTCCCTGTTTCACACTGATGTCGACGGAAGACACGACGGCCCTTCCCTTGTAGGATTTGGACAATCCCCTTCCCGCAAGCACCTTTTGCCTCATTGGGCCTCTTTCTCCTGCGGCGGCATGTCCACGACCATTCTCGGGTTCCCGAGGGCCTCTATCTTGCCGCTTTCGACATGCATGACAAAGTGATCGGCCGTGATACGGCGATCCTTCTGTACGGCCAGCGCGTTGCCGGTAAAGACAAGAGTTCCCCTGGCTTTGGAATAGACGGCCCTGTCGCCCGTAACACGGGTGGCCTTGCCGTCGGCCGCCACGGTGTCCGCTACGACATTGCCCATAGCCGTAAGTTCCGAGAACTCGCCGTCCACGAGCAAGCCTTCCATCTCTCTCGCTTTCATCACCAGATTCTGCGTCGCGTCCTCGAAACGGCTCACGTTCTTTGCAAAAACCTTCTGGCCCCCGTCGGCTTCCCTGGTTACCAGGTCGTCGCATGCAAGGGTTTTGCTTCCGTCGGCCCATTCAGCATTCACGTCGCCCCAGAGATGCGACATTGCTCCGTCGGCGCTGGCTTCACCTTCGCTCGACGTGGCTACGGCCCCACGGCCGGTTACCCGGACATTTCCGCTTGCGTATATCATGCCCTTGTCCGGGTCATATCGCAGTTTGTCGGATGTCAGCTGCATCTGCTCGGCGGACATGGCCAGACCCGCGCAGAGCACGACGATAAGCGCCGCGGTACAGAGACGAACCTTGTTCATTTTGGGACCCCCCGTTTATCACAAAAGATAGCGCCTGTCTTTAGACGACGCTATTCTACCCTATAAGTTCGGCTATCTGCACCGCGTTCAGCGCCGCTCCCTTGCGGAGGTTGTCTGAAACCACCCACATCGAAATGCAGTTATCGCGGGCCGTGTCGCGCCGGAGCCGCCCAACAAAAACATCATCCCCGCCCGCAGCATCTCTGGCCAGTGGATACAGGGCGTTTCCGGGTTCGTCCGCCAGGGCCACGCCGGGCGCTTTTTTCAGTATCGCACGAGCCTCCCCGGGAGAAATGGTTTTGTCGAAACAGGCCGTCAACGATTCGGAATGACCACGGTAAACGGGAACACGCGTGGTGGTACAGCTTACGCGCAGCCCGGGAAGACCCATTATCTTTTTTGATTCCCTTATCATTTTCCATTCCTCGCCGCTTATCCCGTCCTCGTCGAAGTCGCCGATGTGGGGAAGCACGTTGAAGGCTATATTATGCGGGTAGATCTTGTGATCAAAACCCCGTTCCGCCAGAGCGGCCCGTGAAGCATCCGACAACTCCCCCAGGGCCGCCCGCCCCGTTCCCGAGACCGCCTGAAACGTAACGGCCGAAAACTCCGCAAGTCCCGCGGCGTCGTGCAGCGGTTTCAGCGCCACAACCGCCTGGATCGTCGCGCAATTGGGGTTGGCGATTATCCCTTTGTGTTTTTGCGCTTCCTCCGGGTTCACCTCGGGAACAACCAGAGGTGTTTCCGGGTCCATTCTCCACGCCGAACTGTTGTCCACCACTACGGCGCCTTTTGCGGCCGCTTCCGGCGCCCACCTGCGTGAGGCCTCGCCTCCCGCCGAAAAAAGCGCCACATCAACTCCACTGAAGGCTTCGGTCGACACCTCTCGCACCGTCCAGTCACGGCCGTTGAACGAAACCGTCGAGCCGGCGGAGCGGGGCGACGACAGCGGAACCAGCTCGCTAACGGGAAAATGTCTCTGTTCCAGCGTAAGAAGCATTTCGGTTCCCACAAGGCCCGTTGCCCCCAACAGCGCCACTTTCATCGCCGGGCCTCCTCTATGAAGGTCCTGTGCAGCGCCGCCAGCGACCTTTCCACATCGCTCGAGGGAACCACGCATGTAATCGCCATGGAAGTGGAAGATATCATGTCGATGTTCACCGATTCACCAGCCAGAACCGAGAACATCTTCGCCGGAGCCTCGGGATGACTGGACAACCCCGCCCCCACAACGGATATCTTGCCTATCTCCGTATCGAAAGCCACGCCCTGGGCGCCAAGGTCTCCGGCCGTTTTCCGGCAGATATCGATGGCTTCTCCCAGAAATTCCTTGCGCACCAGAAAGGCTATGTCGTTTACATCTCCCCTCATTACGCTCTGGATGATCATCTCCACCCCCACCCCCGCCTCGCTGAGAGGAGCGAAGACCCGCGCCGCGACGCCGGGCGTGTCGGGAACCCCCAGCATCGCAACCTTTGCCACTTCCGTGTCGTGAGCGATCGAACTGACCGCGAAATGTTCGGATACATCTTTTTTCATGATCCACGTCCCCTTTTCCTGATCAAGACTCGAGGCTACGTAAAGCGGCACATCGTAGCGCAAGGCCATTTCAACGCTCCTTGCCTGGAGCACCGCCGCCCCCGCGGCCGCCATTTCCATGCATTCCCTGTAACCCACGTTTTCCAGCCTCAGCGCGCTGGATACCGCCCTGGGGTCGGCCGAATATATTCCGTCCACATCGGTGAATATCCTGCAGCAGTCAGCCCCCAGCGCGGCGGCCAGGGCCACCGCCGAGAGATCGGACCCTCCACGCCCCAGGGTTATAACGTCACCCAGCTCTGTGACCGCCTGAAACCCCGCCACAACGGCCACGACGCCTTCGGCGAGGCAACGGCTGACCGGTTCCGGATCCACGGACAATATGCGGCCGTCCGTAAATGTCCCCGAACCGCTTATTCCAGCCTGCCCCCCCGAGAACGAGCGGGCGCGCACCCCCAGTTTTTCAAGCGCAATGGCGAACAGAGCCACACTCTGCTGCTCGCCCGTAGATATAAGCTGGTCTATCTCACGGCGGTTCATGGCGCCCGAAAGGCTGTTGGCCTGCTCTATAAGGTCATCGGTGGTCTTGCCTACGGCCGACACAACCACTGCCGTCGACAATCCCTTTCCGACACGCTCAGCCAC
>CAZBLL010000131.1:0-5171 GCA_964492625.1 uncultured Synergistaceae bacterium | reverse complement strand
GCGACTAGCTCAGCGGAAGAGCGCTTCCCTCACACGGAAGAGGTCACAGGTTCGAACCCTGTGTCGCCCACCAGAGAGTACAAAGACCTCTTCCCGATTTAAACTCCGGGCAGAGGTCTTTTTTGTTCCCTGCAGAAACTCTTTTTGATAAACATTACGGATTCTGTGGTTCTGGTTGAGCTCCTGGCGAAAACCTCTAGCGGCCCTGAAGTCGAGGCAGATCGTCTTGCGGCGAAACGGGACTATTTCGTTCTATATAGATCGCCAGAGAATCCGTATCGGTAAAGCCTGTCTCCCTTATCCTGTCCTTCCATTTCTTCATTATCTCGTATCCGTCGGCGCCGTTCGCCAGATATGAACTGGTTGCAAGCCTGTAGATTTTATCCATATTCAGAGGGGCGCCGTCAATTTTGATATCACAGGGTTTTCCGTCTTTAAAACACGCATCCACTCCCGAAAAGTGAGGAAACCCTCCCGACCCGGGCTGAAACGAGGGCGCCGTCTGAAGCAGTTGAAGAACATCCTCCCCCGATAGATCCATCGTCACGAGCATGTTCCTGAAAGGAAGAACCGCGTAAATATCACGCATTGTTATTTTGCCGGACTGGATCGAATCGCGTATTCCTCCGGCGTTGACCACAGAGAGGTCAGCCGCGGCAATTTCCTTCATGGCGTCCGTAACCAGCTTTGCAAGGTTCGTTTCCCTGAAACGCACATGTGCTCTATCGCCATCCAGGTAAACATCGCTCTCGCCTATGACATCACTCATTTTTCTGTCGCCTTCGCTTTTGAACCAGGCTAGCTCTGTTTCCAGAAACCCGTCCTCGCCGTCAGATGCGACAAGCGGGATAGCGGACCACTGCCATTTCTGTATCTCGCCGTCTTCTATCTCAAGGTCGAACCTTCCCAGATGTGTAGTATATGCGCCCGCCTGAGCCACAAGGACACCGTTGATATTTTCGGCGTTGGTGAAAAGCGTATGGGAATGACCGTCGATTATTATATCCAGGCCATCTATGCCGGCGACCGCCAGCTCCCCGGAGCCCGTTGCGTCAGGATCCCCCAATTTCCAGCCAAGATGTCCCAGCGCGATAACCACATCCGCGCTTTCGGCAAGGCGGGGAACTATTTCTCTCGCTGTTTCGATCACGCCGAGGAAACCGCCTCCTTCAAGCCAGGTTGGTTCGGATATCGCCGTGGATTCCGTCGTCAGTCCCACGACCGCTACGGTTACGTCTCCCATTCGTTTGATTATGAAAGGCTCAAAAGGTGTGTTGCCGTATTTATCCACGTAGTTCGCCGACAAAAAGGGAAATCTGGCGTAACAGTTCTGAAAATCAAGAAGCGGTAAAGGATTGTCGAACTCGTGATTCCCCAGAACCATGGCGTCGCATCCCATTTTACGAAGCATCGACAGATCGCAGAGAGCATGCTGCATATCCGATTCAGGGTACCCTGTATTTACGTCCCCTGCGTGCAGAAAAATAACGTCGCCCCCGTTTGACGCCGCCTCTTCCCTTATCCTGTGTACCATAAGAGCCAGCGACTCGAATCCACCGCTTTGTTTTTCGGCCCAGATATGTCCATGGGTATCGTTAATGTGCAGAATGGTCAATCTCTCCAGGCTCACCGCGGGTGATACGGCGGCCAATATCAAGATCAGAACCGCTGGAACCAGCCACTTTGCATCCCGCTTGGACATGCAAAACTCCACCTTTCATTTCTTGCCCAAAACCGTTTTTTTGAACAATACATCAAGATTGAAAACCTGGTTCAGGACCACCGCAACAATGGTCGTGGTCGGCAGTGGATCCGTGAAAAAGGTCTGTATCCAGTGAGGGGCGCGGGCGTAAGGTTAGGGCAAAAACCCTGTGCTCAGGCCAAATATTAGCGCAACACCGACAACAAAGGTCTTTCGTGTCGCGATACTGGTACATGGAAAGATCCAGATTTTCGTACCTGCTGCTGTGAAGGGAAAGAAAAACCGCCATGGCGGTCATTGTTACTACATCAGCAGCAGCAATTTTGCATATGGATTTAAACATAGGGACCTCGCAGGAAATGGTTTGTTTCAGCATAGCATAATTCAGAGGGGACGGAACAATCCGAAGCCCGGGGGCGTTGAGCGCATGGCGACTTCTGCGGCGCATCGCCCCGGAGGGTTTTACACCAACCGGGGAAGCATCCTGATCCCGAAGCGGGGCAAGGGAATTATGGCCAGATATAAAAAAGCCCCGAACCGTCTGGAACGGACCGGAGCCTGCAGCAAATTGTAATTGATGCAAGGTTCAAAGAGGAGGTGCTCAATGTTTACAGGCATCAGGTTTTTGGAGACAGGAAACAGAAGGTCAAGGGCGAGATTCTTGCTCCGCCGCTTCGCTCGGGGTGACAACCAGACCGGGTTCTCCTGTTCCTTTGACGCCTGTAAACCCGAGATTTCTCACTACGCTAACGCCTCGTATCGAAATGACAACGCTCTCTCGGCTATCCGCTATCGTCTTGTTGCCTTTGCTGTCATCCCGAGCGAGCGGCGGTCCTGGCCGCGACGAGGGATCTCGGGTTTGCATTTCCTGTTTCCTGATGCCTCCTGACGCCTGTAAAAACCGAGACCCTTCCTCCTGTTAGTCGTCAGGGTGACAAGCTTTTTCTGTCATCTGTGCGCTGATCGCTGCCTCCTGTTCCCCTGTATCCTTGCGGCCCTAGAGCCCGTTCACTATGGTCTGTTCCCTGCCGGGACCGACGCCAACAAGAACCACTGGAACTCCGGCGTGCTTTTCGATAAACGAAATGTAGTCGCGGGCGGCCTTCGGCAAATCCTCAAGGCTACGGCATTCGCTGATGTCTTCTTTCCAGCCCTCAAGATGCGTGTAGTGAGGTTTAAGATTTTCCAGCACACGGAGGTTCCCGCTGAAATCCTGTATTTTATCGCCCTCAGCCAGGTATTCCATGCACACGGGTATCGATTCTATCCCGGTAAGTATATCCAGTTTGGTCAACGCCAAAGCCGTGATTCCGCTTACCCGGACGGCATACCTCAGCGCCACCATATCGAGCCATCCGCAACGCCTGGGTCTCCCCGTCGTTGCTCCGAACTCGTGACCTTTATCCCGGAGATGATCTCCCAGATCTCCCTCTTCCTCCGTGGGGAACGATCCTTCCCCCACCCTGGTGCAGTAGGCCTTTACAACGCCGGTGATTCTGTCCACCATACTGGGGCCTACGCCCGCACCCACACAGGCGCCGCCCGCAGTGGGGTTGGAACTGGTAACGTAGGGATAAGTCCCGTGGTCGACATCCAGAAGCGTTCCCTGTGCGCCCTCCAGCAGAACACAGCCGCCGCTTTTCATGGCTTTCCATACGGTGAGCGATGCGTCGCCTACATAGGGGGCAAGCTTTTCTCCCCATTCCTTTGCCTGTTCGAAAATGGTTCCGAAGGCCAGCGGGTCCTCGCCGTAGACTCTGGTGAGGATCATGTTCTTGACCTCCAGATTGAATGTTATTTTCTCTCTAAGAACCTCTTCATTGAGCAGGTCTTCCATGCGGATACCGCTGCGGTTTACCTTGTCGACATAGCACGGGCCTATTCCCCTGCGGGTAGTTCCTATGCGTTTGCCGGCGCCACGGAATCGTTCCTCCATGCCGTCGAGCACCTTGTGATAGGGCATAACGACATGCGCCGAACCGCTTACCACCAGTCTGGCCCGATCCTTGCCCCTCGTCTGCAGGTCCGTCAGTTCGTCTATCAGCTGCTGCGGGTCCACCACGACACCGTTTCCTATGACACAGGCCTTCCCCGAATAGAGCATTCCCGACGGCAAAAGGTGGAATATATACTCTTCTCCGTCAACAATAACGGTATGTCCGGCGTTGGCGCCGCCCTGATACCTGACGACAACATCAACCCGTGAAGCCAGGGCGTCAACGATCCTGCCCTTACCTTCGTCGCCCCACTGGGCTCCGACGATTACCTCGGCGCGACCTTTCATGGTCATTCCTCCCCGGCGCCGGAAAAGCCTGATTTCAGATACTCCGGCACGGTGACAAATTGTACATCAGTATCTATGGTTTCGTACAGTCCCGACAGAAACCTTATGGTCCCGGTCCTTGCGTGGCAAATGGCGAGAACCCGTCCCTTTTGCCTGGCCATTTGCACTACCTTTGCTATCTGCCTTTTCATGAAGGCGACGCTGTTCTCGTGATCGATGAACGATGCGTTTCTGGCCGACTGAACGCCCATTTGCATGGCGGTTTCATAGGCCAGCGAGTTTCCTGAAGTGCGGCTGTCTATAAAAAACACACCTTCCGCAGCCGCCTCCGCCAGCACGGCCTCCATCACTCGTACGTCCTGCGTGGCCCTGGACCCTCTGTGGTTGTTCATGCCGCAAGCGCCTGGAAGCGACCAGAGTGCGTTTCTGACTCTGAGGCGAATGGCCTCGGTAGTCAAGCGGGTCTCGATCAGCGAATGCCTGCCCTTTTCCCTGTCTCCTATGGCTTCCATGGGAAGATGAAGAAGAAATGGTATACCTTCCCTCACGGCCAGCTCGGCCGTAGCAAGACTATGGCGCTCATAGGGAATAATGGCCCATGTAATGGGAAAAGGAAGCGCGGCAAGTTGCCTGGCCGCATCCAGCGAAAAACCCAGATCGTCAACCAGAATGGCCACGCGCGGCAAGCCGTCGGCAAAACAGCATCCGGCTGCGGCCGCCATTACGCAAACTGTCAGCAACACGGCCGGTACAACCATGAGAATGCCTTTTTCTGATCGCCCCGGGGGCCTGTGCAAACTCACCTGGTTTTTGTCAGCTCTTCAATAGCCCTGTGAAGCTGGGTGTCGTCTTCGTGCCCGGCTTCTCTCGAGAACTCGCCTTCCACCTCGATGTCGGGAGCCAGGCCGGTCTTGTCTATAACTGTTCCGTCCGGCGTGTAGTATTTGGCAATGGTGACGTAGATACCCGATTCATCCGGCAACGTGAACAGCGTCTGCACCGACCCCTTGCCGAAACTCTGCTGGCCCACTATGACAGCCCTGTCGTGATCCTTGAGGGCCCCCGCAACTATCTCCGATGCGCTGGCGCTGCCCTCATTTATCAGGACCGCCAGCGGCAGCTCGGTCTCGACGCCGCCAGTGGCGTACAGCACCTCGTTCGCCTGCTGGAAACGGCCTTTGGTGC
>CAZBLL010000130.1:0-5209 GCA_964492625.1 uncultured Synergistaceae bacterium | reverse complement strand
TATTCCGGTAGCGCCGTCCCGGCCATCATCAGACCAAGCTGCTGGCCGGTGACCCTGTCTGGTTTTTCTATGAGGCCCATGAGTCGTCCCTGATATATGACGGCGATCCTGTCGCTTACCGCCAATATCTCATCAAGGTCCTCGGAAACCAGAAGCACTCCCGCTCCGCGATCGCGTTGCTGTATCAGCGCCTCCCGAACAAACTGAGTGGCGCCGATATCGAGGCCCCATGTAGGCTGAACGGCGATAATTGCACGCGGATGGTCTGCAAGCTCTCTCGCGAGCATGAGTTTCTGAAGATTCCCTCCCGAAAGCATGCTGACCGGGTAACCCAATCCGGGAGTGACCACGTTGAATCTTTCAACAAGCCTTCCCGAATAGCCCGCTATATGCTCCCAGTTGAGAAAATATCTCCACTTGCAGAATTCACTGCTCCAGAATTTTCTCAGGGCTACATTTTCCCGGATGTTCATTCCGGAAACCAGCCCCACGCCCTTGCGGTCAGCGGGAATATATCTGACTCCAGCTTCGAGGAAAGCCCTGGCGTCACAACCCACATAGTCAGTCCCCCTGACAATGACGCCGCCCGACTCGGGCCTTCTCAGGCCAACCAGCGACTCACACAGCTCCTGCTGGCCGTTTCCGGAAACACCGGCGACCCCCAGTATCTCTCTTTCTCTCATCACAAGGGAAAAGGAGTTCACCATCAATCTCCCCCTGTCGCCTCTGACGCTAAGGGATCTGGCCTCCATCAAAGCGTTCCCGGGGTTCTGCAGGGTCTTGTCGGGAGTGCGCATCAGCTGGCGGCCTATCATCATTTCAGCCAGCTGTTCCTTGGTTGCATTTTCTGCGGAAATGGTTCCCACATTGCTTCCGCGTCGCAGTATGGTGATACGCGACGATATCTCGAGTACTTCGTCAAGTTTGTGAGATATAAAAACAACACCACGCCCGTCGTCCGTCATCTGGCGTACCGTTTTGAAAAGGAAATCGGTTTCCTGGGGTGTCAGAACCGCCGTAGGTTCATCGAGAATGAGAATGCGGGCTTCCCTGTACAGCATCTTGAGAATAGCCACCCGTTGCTGTTCTCCTATGGAAAGCTGCCAGACTCTGGCTTCGGGATCTACTTCAAGACCATAGCGGAGAGAAAGCGACTTTATGTCGGAAATTATTTTCCGTTTGGGAAGAACCGCGGGAAAGTGATCCATTCCAAGTGCAACATTTTCCCATACCGTCTGCACAGGAACCAGCATAAAATGCTGATGCACCATTCCAACACCGTGACGTATGGCGTCTTTTGGCGAACTGAAACTGCACTTGCAGCCGTCCATTTCGATGGTTCCCGACTCCGGAAGGTAAAGGCCCGCAAGAATGTTCATAAGCGTACTCTTGCCTGCGCCGTTTTCACCGAGGAGAGTGTGAACCTCTCCCCTGCGAAGGTTGAAACAGACATTATCGTTCGCCCTTACCCCAACGAACGATTTCACTATCCCCGACATTGTTACTAAGTCATTCGATGACTGTGCTCGCGTATGATCCACACATTTCTCCTTGAACGGCTTTCGGCTGGTTTCCCGGGACATGAAAAGGGGCGCGTTTGCGTAAACGCGCCCCCTGGAATCCGCTTCGGTTTCCTTTGTTATTTGGGTATGTCTCCCTCGACGCCCTGAACGAACCAGTTCATTCCGAGCATGTCTCCGTCGGACATTGTTTCGCCTTCCTTGACCCTGATCTCTCCGTCCTGATCACGGACGGGACCACAGAAGACATCCCATTCCCCGCTGACTATCTTTTCCATTTCGGTTTTTACAAGCTTCCTGGTTTTGGAGGAAACCCCTTCTCCAAACGGCGCAAGCCCCACCATGCCTTCCTTGAGACCCCACCAGATATCTTCGGATTTCCATTCGCCACGAACCATCTGATCCGCAACGTACTTATAAACCATACCCCAGTCCCAAACGGGGGCTGTAAGGTGTTTCTCGGGAGCATAACGGCTCATGTCGTTATTGTACCCAACTACCCAGACTCCAGCCTCTTCGGCGGTCTGGGGGGCGGCGCCAGAGTCGGCGTGCATAGCGATGACATCCGCACCGGCGTCAACAAGGGCCATGGTCGCTTCTTTCTCCTTGCCGGGGTCGAACCACGAGAAGAGCCACACGACCTTGACGACCGCATCGGGGTTAACCTTGCGAACACCTAGCGTAAAGGCGTTGACGCCGCGAATCACTTCGGGAATGGGATTGGCGGCGACAAACCCTATTACATCACTTTCCGTAGCCGCGCCCGCCACCAGGCCCGAAAGATATCTGGCCTGGTACATGCGCCCGAAATAGGCGCCCACGTTGTCGGCTCTCTTGTAGCCGGAGCAGTGCATGAACACCGTATCGGGATTCTTGGCCGCCACATCGAGAACGAAGTCCATGTAACCGAACGAGGTGGCGAACACCAGGTTTGCTCCGTTACGCACGAAAGTTTCCATTACCCTTACCACATCCGGGCCTTCGGGGACCGATTCCGCAAAGAAGGTTTCCATTTCGGGGAAAGCCTCCTCCATTTCAAGCCGGCCCTTGTCATGCATGAATGTCCAGCCGCCGTCTCCTATCGGGCCAACGTAAACGAAGCCAGCCTTGAGATCGTTTTCCTGCACTGCCGGAAAACCCCATGCCACGCCCGCGGCCACGACAAAAGCAGCTATCGCGATACAGACAACAAATTTCTTCATGATCTTCCCTCCTGATAGCACCCCGCCCCGAAGGTTGACATTTCAGGGGCGTATGGATTTATTATCAACCTCATTATACACGTGCAAGACGCCCCGGAAAACCCCGGCGTCGATTTTACTATACCCAGCTGTGAAGAACCTTGCCCCCCGGAAAGGTGTAACCTGATGAGAAAATGTATCCGCCAAGAACCTCCCGGGGCCTTAGAGGCATGTGTTCCTCTAATTCAGACGGGAAGAAACCAAGATCCGCTGTTCCCTTCCAGGCTTTTTCTCCAAACTTTCTGTTCTCCGCGCCGAGAGATACCAGTTCGTAGACGGATGGCGGAGCGCCTTTCTCGATGCTGGGAAAATGTCGGATATGCAGCAGCGGGAGCCCCATCGGCTTTGGGAGATCCGATTCAACGCAGGAACCTGTCACTTTCACTGATCCTTCTATGAGCCTTTCTCCATGCGAGGCCGCGATGCCCCTTACGGAAGAACCCGGGCCCATTTCCTCCATTGCGGGGTTCAGTGCATGGTAGTCGCTGATATATATCTGTCCCAGTTTTTTGGGAAAACCCATGAACCAGCCTCTGGCCATGCTGAAATCGTTATCAACCCAGATGTGAAGACAAATCTGTCCCGGCTGCCCCCTGAAAGAACACCCCGTCCATATCGCGGCTTCGCGATACTGTGTGCGCTCGGGATTGACGAAAGCCATATCCTTCTGGTCTTCCCATACAGACCACCAGCGACTGAAGGCAACATAGGCAAGATCCGGCTCGGGGCCCGGCTCAAGCGGTTCGGGAAGATAGGCCGCAATGGCCACGGGGTCCGTGCGGTAAAGAATGTTCACGTAGTCCGTAGCATAATGCCAGGGATAATCCCCTACAATGGAGGATTTCCCCTCAGGCGTCAGCGGGTAGGAATATCCTTTAAGCTTGTCAGTCATTTTTGAGCCTCCTGGAATACGGATTATTGTTATCGAAGAACGATCTGTCGATCAGTCTTCTGTTCTTTCCACGGGTTTGCGAGAAAGGTTGTTTCTGATATAGGGACAGTAAAGCGCCGCAACCGGGTTATGGGCCAGCTTCCTGTCCTTGGCCGCGAAGGTCGTTACGGGGATGTTCGACCATTTGTAAAACAGCGAATCATGGCCGACGCAAAGGCCCATGACGACTGCGAAATCACAGTTTTCGTTTTCGAGTATCCTTGCCTGTTCAATCGGGTTGCATGATGTTTTGCCCAGCCATTTTCTGAGGGGCATGGAAAAATGTTCCTTGGGCATTCCCCCTACCTTGCAGCAGACGGCCGCCACTTCAAACTCTTCTGAAAGTATACCGGCGGCAACTTTGGCCTCTTCTGACATGCCAATACAGAAAGCAATGCCTATCTTTGTGTAACCCATCCTTCTGGAAAATTCCATGATCTCCTCGAAACGCGTCAGCAGGCCATAATACCGGGCCTCCACCTCGGCCGCAGTTACGAGTATTTTGCGGTCCTCCGGTTCAACGTACAGTTTATCGCTATCGGTTTGTACGCAGGGATCTCCATTTCGACAGGGTTTATCGGGGCACATGTCGCAACGCAAAGTATCACCGCCAAAACATAAAATGGCGGAGGCGTGTGGGAATCGAACCCACCGGGACCGGCCAACCGACCCCCACCGGGGTTGAAGCCCGGGGCGTGCACCAGAGCACACGCGCCTCCGCAGACGAGATACATTGTAGTAGCTGCAAATAAACGTGTCCACATTCATAATACCCGCCCGGCCATCCGTCCGGTGTTGTTTCACAAATCGCGGGAGGCTTTCCTTTTGATTCTCTGCAGGGCGTTTTCTATCCTTCGTGCGGGGGTTTCCAGTAGCCCGGCTGCTTCTTTCACGCTTCCGGTGAACAGATACGCGTCAAGAACCGCAACCTCGAACGCCGATAATCGTTCGGTCAGTGTTTCCAGTTCCATTCGAAGCGAAACCCTGTCGGTCGTGGTTTCATCGCCGCAGGCTATAGTTTCTTCGGCTACATCACCCGAAGAGAAACCCTTTCTTCGCAGAGAAGATATCATGGCGTTTTTCGCCGCACGATAGGCGAAGGCGCCGTAGGGGCCGCGGTCGGGGATATACCTGTCCACTGACCTGAAAATAGCGATAAGCCCTTCCTGAAGAATATCGTCGAAATCCGGGGAACCCGGAGCCCTGAGTGTCAGAGCGATCCGTCTCACCGCAGGGGTGCAGATAAGCATAAGCGAATCCATCGCAGGCTCGTCGCCGCATTTGGCTCTTTCGACAAGATCCCGGGCCTTTCCCTCAGGAAAGGGCATCCCCAGATATGACCTCGCCTATGATTTCCACAGCGTCCGCGCGCTCCCCCGTTTCGAACGCGCCCCGGATCATCGCAACGGCGCCTTCCGGATCCACGCCGTCGGGAACGTAAAGCCTGGCGACGACATCTCCCCTGGTTACTTTCGCACCCTTTTTGCAAATGACCTCACCCGCTGCGTCGTGTCTTA
>CAZBLL010000129.1:0-5264 GCA_964492625.1 uncultured Synergistaceae bacterium | reverse complement strand
TGGGGGGAGCGTTTTACATACCGGGTGAATATCAAAAGGCAGAACCGATGCTGAGCAGGGCCGGAGAAATTCCGGACACACGGTTCTTTTACGGGCTGTCGCTTTTGTGGAGCGGCGAGTTCGATGAGGCCGCTGAAACCCTGGAGACGGCCCTTGAGGAGGCGCCGAACGCTCCTGAACGCCGGTTGGCCCTTGCGGCGGCGAGAGTGCTGGCGAAGCAATGGGAAAAGGCGGCGAAATCTTTCACCGAGGCCCTCGACGTGTCCGAAGGAAGGCTGCCGGCCTCGGTGGTGCGTGAACTGCCGCTGGCAACCCTGCCGGGGGAGGGCGCTTCCGAATGCCTGAAGCAGGCGATGAACCTGGCGTGGCTGGATCCTGTCAGGGCCATGCTGCGTTTTGCCGAGGCGCTGGAATATACAGGTGACGAAACCGCGTCGCTTGCGGCCGAAGGCATGCTGAAGAACGTGCTCAAACGAGAACCGGACAACGCGGGAGCGCACAGGATAATCGCATCCATGGCGGCCAGAAAAGGCAGGAACGAACAGGCCGTTATTTCGCTGGAGATAGCCCTGGATCTGGAGCCGAGAAGGACCGAAGACTGGGTGTTGCTGGCAGACCTGTACAGAAAGACCGGGAACGAGGAAAAAGCCAGGGAAATTTTCGTCGAAGTGCTCGACGATTCTGGATCGGGCAAGGTTGCGCTTGAACTGGCGATAGTGGCCGAAAACGAAAACAGGGAAGCCGACGCGGTAGGGTTGTACGAAAAGGCATGGGCGGCTGGTCTGGAAGGCGAGGACGCAATGCTCTGCGCCCGCAGACTGGGCTCCATACGAGCCTCCGCGGGTCGTTTTCCAGAGGCGCTGCGAATATTCGCAAGCGCTCCGGGTGTGGAGACCGACGCCGGTGTGGCTTTCTGGAAGGCCAGGTGTTTCGTGGAGGCGGGCAAATGGGCGGAGGCGGAACCTCTGCTTGCGGGAACCGCTCCGGAGGGCAATCTGGGCGAGGCCTTCTCGTACTGGAGGCTGCGCCTCCTTGTTGTCTCCAAGGACCTTTTCAGAGCAAGGGGCAACCTTACGGGCCGGGCGGTTTCGCCATATCTTGCTCTTGCCGAAGCAGCCGTAAGGGCCTTTTCGGGTGAGCCGTCGGCGCGCTCGGCGCTGGACGGAGTTTCGACGGCCGGGATGGGGTGCGACGCCCTGTCTCTGTACGCTCTGGCTCGGGCGGCCACCAAAGACTGGGCGTCGGCCCGGCTGGCGGCGGGAAGGGCCTCCACAGCGCCTATGGGACCCCTTGTATGGGAGCGCCAGTCAAAACGGTCAGCCGAGGAATCGCATTACCTGGAAGCTGTGTGCCAGGCGCATCTGGGTGAATGGGTGTCAGCGCTGGATCTTTTCCGAAGGGCTTCGGGAGCGCTTCAGCACCCGGCTGCGTTGTTCGGCCAGGGAGTGGCCCTGGTGGCCCTGGGCGAGGTGGAAAGCGCCGGGAGCGTCCTGTCGCAGCTTCGGTCGGCTTCGGAAGCGGCGGCCCGCAAGCTGGAGCTGCTTATACAAAGCAACAGCGGCATCAGAAAGATACTGGCGGACCCGGTAGACCCGGGGCTGCTGGATCCCTTTGTTTTTCAGTAAGGATACGTCCATTCGGGGAGGAATGCGTCATGACGCGAGACGAAGCTTTTGATCTTTTGAAGAAACACAACAGCGACGAGGGACATATCCGCCATGCGCTGGCCGTAGAGGCGGCCATGCGGTATTACGCCCGGAAAAAGGGCGGAGACGAGGAAACCTGGGGCCTGGCCGGTCTTGTTCACGATATGGACTGGGAGGAGACCATGGAGACCCCCGAAAGGCATACCCACGTGGGGGCCGAAATTCTGGAAAAGGAAGGTTGCCCCGCGGACGTGGTGCGCGCAGTTCTGGCCCATGGCTGGGGAATCTGCTCGGATGTAAAGCCCGAGAGCGACATGGAAAAATATCTCTACGCGGTGGACGAGCTCACCGGCTTTGTTTCGGCCGTGGCCCTGGTGCGGCCCGGGCGCTCGTTGCAGGACCTCAAGGTGAAGTCGGTGAAGAAAAAGTGGAAGGACAAGGCCTTCGCCCGCGGCGTGGACCGCGATGTCATCCAGAAGGGCTCGGAACTGCTGGATGTTCCTCTGGAAGAGCTGATCGAAGGCGTTATAGAGTCGCTCAGGCCGGTGGAAAAGGAGATAGGGCTGGGGGAATAGAGGTCCCCTTCATCAGGGTGAGGCGGAATTCAGTAGTTTCCAACGCACCGTCCGCCCCTCTGTTTCGTAACCCAGGAGCATATATCCGCCTATGTGACCGTCTTCGGCCCAGGCGAGACACCAGCCGGGACCTATGAACCAAATCTGCGATGAATCGTATATGCGCATGGTCCCGCCCATTATCCCTTCCCATGGAATAAGGTCGGTTCTTTCCATGAGGTTTTCGGCCAGCCATTCCCCGGGGTTCTCTACTCCGGGGATTTTTACGTTTTCCCAGTTTGGCCCGGGCGGCATGGAAGGGCGATCGGCAATTTGGCCTTCCAGCGACGTGATCCGCGCCTGCAGTTCTGCATTCCGGCTACCCATATCTTCTATTTGCCGGTTCCGGAGATAACAACCCCTGGCCAGCAGCGCGGCGGCCGCAAGAAGCACTATGAACACAACGGCAAGGTAAATAGAGACGCTTTTTTTCATTGCGCATCCTCCTTTGCGCCTGAAGGCGTGTTTTTATGATACCGTTTTGCCATGTTTTTGCACGCAAGTCCAGACCTTTGCACAAATAGGGAGAGTGGATAATGAAGACAGACGCCAGATTCGGCCCCGAACTAACGGTACGCGCCATCCTTGTGGGGGCGGCCGGTTCGGTCGTCATAGCGGCCAGCAGCACATACGTGGCGCTGAGAATGGGAGCGCTGCCCTGGCCCACCGTTTTTGTGGCCGTTCTTTCCATGGCCATGCTCAAACCTTTCGGGGCGGGACTCAGGGAGATAAACACCGCTCACACGGGAATGTCGGCGGGTGGACTTGTCGCGGGCGGCCTGGCTTTCACGCTGCCCGGCCTGTGGATGTCGGACCCGGGGTTTCATCTTTCCCTGTGGACGGCCATCTGGGCGGCTGTGGCGGGAGCATTGCTGGGCTCTATCTGTACGGGCCTGGTTCGCAAATACTTCATAGAGGAGCGGGACCTTCCGTTCCCCATGGGAGTGGCGGCGGCCAGAACGCTTCAGGCAGGCGACAGAGGCGGCAAAAGGGCCGCCGTGCTTTTTTCGGCCTGCGGGTTTGCCGGGCTTTTCACATTTTTGCGCGACGGTCTGGGCAAAATACCTGCTGTTCTGGGAACGGGTCCGCTTTTTTCGTTCTGGCTTTCTCCAATGGCTCTGGGTATAGGCTTCATAATCGGCCCGCTTTACATGGGTTCGTGGCTGGCGGGAGGCCTGGCGGGTCACTGGCTTCTGGTCCCCGTGGGTCTTTCGACCGGGTTCTTTGGCGACGCTGCTGCGGCGGCGGCGTTCCGCAGCAGCCTGGGCATAGGGCTCATCGTGGGGTCGGGGCTGGCGGTGTTGTTCAAAGGGGCCCTGCCCGCCCTTCGCCGGACCGTGGGTCTGGCGCGCCCCATACTCCCTCTCCTGGGGCTCGGGGCGGCGGCCTCGGTTGCTGTGCTCACTTTTTTTGTGGGTATTCCGCTTGTTCCTTCGCTTCTGGCCACTGTCGGGGTGTGGGTCACCGTGGTAATGGCGGCTACGCTCACAGGCCAGACGGGAATAGACCCCATGGAGATATTCGGCATTCTGGTGCTGCTTTCCATACGGCTGGTGGTGCATCTGGAAGGCGCCGATGCGTTTCTTGTGGCCGCGGTGGTGGCTGTGGCCACGGGCCTCGCGGGCGACGTGCTGCAGGATTTTCGGGCCGGAGCCATACTGGGAACAAACCCTTCGGCGCAGTGGATCAACGAGACGGTCGGCGGGATAACAGGCGCTGTGGCTGCGGCCTGTACGCTGTTCCTGCTTAAGGAGGCCTTCGGCGCAATGGGACCGGGGACCGACCTGATGGCCCCGCAGGCCTTTGCCGTAAAGAGCATGGTAGAGGGTTTGCCGCATCCCTGGGCGTTTGTTGCGGGGCTGGCTGTGGGGCTTTCCCTTACCCTGAAAGGCGCCCCCGGAATGACGGTGGGCATAGGAATGTACCTGCCGCTCGTGATATCGCTCACGGCGGGCGCGGGCGGGCTTGCGGCTCTGCTGGTGGGCAAAAGGAGGCCGCTGTGGGAAGAAAAGGGTGTGCTGATAGCATCCGGCCTGCTGGGCGGCGAGGGCATAACCGGCGTTCTTCTGGCGCTGTGGAAGGTGGTCACTCTTGGCTGAAGCTAAAAAAACATCCGGATGGCTTGCAGGACACGATCAGAACACAAAGGGCTGCACGGGCTGCACGGTGCTGCTTTTCCCCCGGGGGGCCGTAGCGAGCGTCGACGTGCGCGGCGGAGCGCCGGGAACAAGGGAAACGGCGCTGCTGGAGCCGCACTGCATGGTGGAGAAGATTTCGGCCGTTGTGCTTACGGGCGGCAGCGCCTGGGGGCTTGCGGCCGCAGACGGCGTAATGCGTTTTTGCGGCGAAAAGGGGTGGGGATTCGACTCGGGGTTCGGGGTCGTACCCATTGTTCCTTCGGCCTGCCTGTTCGATATGGCCTTTGGAGAGCCGGTGTCTCCCGACGCCGATATGGGCTACCGGGCCTGTGCGGCGGCCGTGGGCCTCGACGACCTGCCTGTTGGGCCGGTGGGGGCTGGTTGCGGCGCCACCGTGGGCAAATACGCCGGGCTCGAAAAGGCCGTAAGGTCGGGTTTCGGGTGGACGAGGGTCCCGGGCGACGGGTTCGAGGTCGCCGCGCTTGTTGCGGTTAACGCCTTTGGAGCAGTCAGGGACGGCCGGGGCGGCTATATTGCCGGGGCCAGGTTAGGCGACGGCGGCGTCATCGATCCTCTCACGGTGATATCCGGCGGCGCTCACTGGAACGACTGGGGCAAGAACACAACCCTCGCGGCCATAGTGACCAGCGCCAGGCTTGACAAGTCGTCGTGCAAACGGGTGGCGATGATGGCCCACGACGGCATGGCCGACGCGCTGTTTCCCGTGCATACGCCCTACGACGGCGACACCGTTTTTTGCGCCTCTACGGGCGAAGCGGAAGGTGGGGCGCTGGAGGTGGGGACCCTGGCGCGGGCGGCCCTGGCGGAAGCCATACGCAGCGCCGTAGGCGGCCAAAACCGGTAAA
>CAZBLL010000128.1:0-5278 GCA_964492625.1 uncultured Synergistaceae bacterium | reverse complement strand
TTCCACTTCCTGACTGCTGGCGCCTCCCGCCTGCTGCAGCGATTTCAGCCGCTCGCACTTGTTGCGGGCCTCCGCCTCACGCGCTTTCTGAGCCTCCATGTTCTCCAGACTTGTCCTTCTGTCGAGCACCAGAAGCGTCTGCCCGGCCTTGACGCTGTCTCCCACATCGACTTTTACTTCCCTTATGTATTCCTGCCTGTCAGCAGCCACGGTCACCTGTCCCGCCGCAACCACCCTGCCGTACAGGGTGATCCAGTCCACCCAGGCGCCCTGACACACTTCCGTAACCGTTACGGGGACACCCTCTCGGGCCCGTATGTCGGCCACGCTAACCGGCGTTTCCTTTTCGGGTCTGGCCACTATCCTCCACGCCACAAAGGCGACAAGGCCCAAAAGAACTACTCCCCATACCCACCTGTGACGGTTTCTGGCGGCCATCACGGACTCACCTCCATGGGCAGTTCGGCCCTGGCGGCCGCGAGGGCCGAGCAGGCCACGAAAACGGCCCGTTTGGAATCGATAAAATCGGAGTTCGCCTGCGTATATCGGCTCTGCGCGTCAAGGACCTCGATCTGGCTGGCCAGCCCCTCCCTGTAGCGCAAAAGCACTATTTCCCTCTCGCGCGTGAGCAGTTCAAACCGTTTACGCGCCGAAGCCAGGCCAGTCAGAGCCGACTGGTAGTCCTGCCAGGCGGTAAAAAGGTCTCTCATTACCACGGCTTTGGCGGAAGCAAGCGCCCTTTCGGCCGAGGCCACTCCTGCGCGGGCCTTTTCGGCGGCCCAGTGGGCCGCGCCGCCGTCGGTTACGGGAATGGTTATTGTGGCGCTTCCGTACCAGTCGTCCTGCGTGTAGGTGGCGGCGTAGGAACCGTCCAGCGCCAGGCTGTTGGAAGCCGAAAGGCTGAGCGTCGGTACGCTCGTCCGTTTGGCCAGCCGCAGCAGGGCCTTCTGTCTTTCCACCTCCAGTTTGGCCTTTAGTATCGTGGGGTGGTTTTTGCAAACCCCGCCGTAATCGGGAGGCGATTCGTTCATCGGCGGTTCGGCCTCCAGAACGCCCTCGGCCGGACTTATGTCTTTCCATCCCGCAAGGCCTTTTAGCATGGCCTCCATGTTGACCATGTGAGACTGTCGCGAGGAAAGCAGATATTCCGCCTCGGCAAGCGAGCTTTTGGCGCGCAGAACGTCCAGCTCCGGAACCAGCCCCTGTTCGTAGCGAAGCTGCGCGTCGTCCAGAAACGCTTTGCGCTTGGACAGTTCCTCCTCGGCCGCCCTCACGGAGACCTTCGCCGCGGCCGCCCCCCAGTAGGCTATGGCGGCATTGCTGAACAGATCCAGGTATCCCTTGTCAAGGCTCAAAACGCTTTCCCTGTGGAGCAGGGCCGCGCTTTTGACCTGGGCGGCCTCACGCCCGAAAAGGCTGGTGGAATAGGAAACGGTGAATCTCACGGCGCTGGAAGCTCTGTCAGCCTCTTCCTTGACCCCGGAACCCGTGACGGCGGTAGTCACTTTTGTGGCCACCGCCGACGATTTCATGCCGGCCCTGGCGGCCCTTACCGCTTCCTTCAGCATGCCAATGGAGGGACTTTCCGCCGCCAGCAATTCCCATGTCTCTTCCCAACCCAGTTGTCTGCCGCCCGTCACTGTGGGCTGGGCGGCAAAAAGAGGAAGCGGAATAATCAAAATAGCCAGCAGGGCCGCCACCGGCAGAAACCGGCGGCCGCCCCTTTCAAAGAACCTGCATGTCTTCATATTTCATCTCCGAAAATAGTATTTCAAATATCACCTCTGCCGGGTTGCACCGGCTTTGGCGGTACTTTCCACCCTGTCTTTTACTGTTTCAAGCAGGGTTCTGGACGACTCCAGCAGTGGTATAAGTTCGTCCGAGTCAAACCTTCCAGCCCTTTTCAGAGAGTCTACCAGTTCGTCGATATCGCACAGTATGGCGTTGCCAGCTCCGCCGGGAGCACAGGGTACGGCTTCTTCCATGGCCACCTTCGTCGGAATCTCTTCGCGCGCAGGTGTAAGGTCGAACTCCTGCCCGAGCGTGGGAATTGCGGCTTTGAATCCGTTTTCCCTTAGCGTGCCTGCGAAAGCTTCCGCCGATTTGGGTTCTCCGTGAGTAACGAAAAAGAACGGATCGGTCCTGAAATTCTTCGCCCAGGCCAGCAGGTCCCTGCGGTCCGCGTGCGCCGAAAAACCGTTGATCGTGTGCAGCTCGGCCTTTACCGCCACTTCCTCGCCGGCCACGCGCACCGATTTGGCGCCCTCCACCAGCCTTCGCCCCAGCGTTCCACGGGCCTGGTAGCCCACGAACACCACGTGGGCTTCTTCCCTGTAAAGGTTGTTCTTGAGGTGGTGAACTATACGGCCTCCGCTGCACATGCCGCTTCCAGCCATGACCACCGCGTGTTTCACCTGGTTTATGGCCTTGGAATCGTCCACGCTGGAAACATGATGCAGTTGCCTGGGCGAGAACGGGTTGTGCCCCTCGCGTATCTGCCCCTGTATCTCGGACGAAAGCAGGGGAAGATGGTCATTGTATATCTTCGTGGCCTTGGTGCCCATTGGGGAGTCGAAGTAAATTGGAACATTGTCGGGCAGTATGCCTTCCTGCTGCATCAGCATCAGTTCGTACAGCACGCGCTGCGCCCTGTCGACAACAAAAGTGGGTATAAGCACCTTGCCGTGGTCGCGCAGCATAACCTCCATGGCGTCCCGAAACTCCTGACGGCTTTCTTCGTTGGTTCTGTGTTCCCTGTCGCCGTAAGTGGACTCGATAACCACGTAATCGGCGTCCTCTATCACCGACGGGTTGCGCTCCATTACCGTTTTCTGGGGGCCCAGGTCTCCCGAAAAGACAATCTTGACTTCTTCGCCGCCGTCATTGAGCCAAATTTCCAGATTGGCGCTGCCCAGAATATGACCTGCGTCCCGGAAACGCACCCTCACTCCCGGGGCCGGTTCGATAATGTCGTCGTAGCTGCATGGCGCAAGCATCTTGATGGCGCCTTCAACATCTTCTTCCTCAAAAATGGGTTCAACCGGAGGAAGCCCCTTGCGCTTGTTCTTGCGGCTTTTCCATTCGGCGTCTTCCTTCTGAAGCTTGGCGGCGTCGTGCCAGAGAACCTCGCACAGTTCCACTGTAGGAGTAGTGGCGTAGACCTTGCCCTTGAAACCCTCTTTGACCAGCATGGGCACCCTGCCGGTGTGGTCCAGGTGGGCGTGCGTCAGAAGTACAGCGTCCACACCAGTAGGATCGTACATCAGGGGATCGTCGTTGCGGTCGGCGAAACCGCCCTGATGCAACCCGCAATCGACAAGAACTCTGGAAGAACCAGCTTCCAGAAGATAGTTGGAGCCCGTTACTTCTCCTGCGGCGCCAAGTACTCGCAGTCTCATAAAAAATCGCCCCTCGGGGCTTCCCCCTTTCGAATTTCAGCGGATACGGTTTCACAATAACGTGTTCCACACTATACCAGAGTTGCCTATGGCGTTACACTATCTAATCCCGTTATTCCTGCGAAACGGCGTCTACAAGGCAACGGATGACCGCGCCCTTGCCGGGTCGTGAATCAATCTCCAGTTCACCCCCGATGAGCACCATCCGCTCGCTCATGTTGGCCAGGCCCCTGTGCCCGCTGACTCTCAGTTTCTCAAGGTCAGCGGGCGGGTCAAAACCCGCTCCGTCGTCGGATATCTCAAGCGTTACGCACTCTTCCCGGGAAAAAAGCCTTACCGCTATTTTTTTTGCCCTCCCGTGACGCACGGCGTTGTGAACAGCCTCCTGAACCACCCTGAAAAAGGCAAGCGTAACTTCCGGCGCAAGCGAGAGAGACCTGTCGGCCTCCACCGAAATATCAACGTCCAGATGCCTGGAAAGCCTCTGCGTCAACTCGTCCAGAGCCTGGGCTATTCCCAGATCAAGCCATGGAGGAGAAAGCTCGTCGCACATTCCCCTGAGTTCCCTTACGGCCAGCCGGGCCCCCTCTTCGGCCACATCCAGCCGCTCGCAGCGCCCCCCGTTGCCGTCGTCTTCAAGCGAGGCGAGCCTTATCTGGTGGATAAGGGCCGTTACGTCCTGCAGGGGTCCGTCGTGTATCTCGCGCGCCAGCATCAGCCGTTCTTCTTCCTGCACGCGCACCAGGTCGGTAACGTAACGACGTGTAAGTTCGGCTCTTTCCATGGCCGAAAGCGCCAGTTGATGCAGAACCTGCCTCAGCCTCCGTATCTCGAAAACGGCCTTTGGGTCGTCTTTTGCAGGTATCTCCCTGCCCCATTTCAAAGAAGACACCTCGGACCCCAGTTCTCTCAGCGGCGACACCATCCATCTCCAGAGGCCGTACACCGATAGAAGGCCCAGAAAACCGATTATCCCCACAAAGATCGGCCACCTGCTGAATCGTATCATGGGACCCAGCAGTTTGCTCCATGAAACCGCCGCCACGACATACCAGCCGGTTTTCCCCGCCGGGTAAGCGGCCAGGGTGTACTTTTCGCCGTCCCGGCTTTGCGCCTCCACGGCGGTTCCCAGAGGCAGCCCCTGGCGCCACAGCACGGCCAGCACCTCGGCGCCCGGCGACGCCACAAGGAGTTTGCCGTCCGAATCCAGAACCGCGATCCACCCGGGCATCGAAAACCCCCACGAAAAAAACCTTAACCGGAACAGGTTCTCTCCGGCGGAAAAGGCGTCGCCGTTAGGGCTCCATCCCATCTCCAGCCTGAGGGCGGCATTTTCGGCCAGATCCTGCACATAGGACCTGGCCACTACCTCCATGGCCTGCTGATGCTGCACAACTCCCGCCCCGGCTACGAAAAGGGCCGCGCATGAGGGCAAAAGTATGGCTACGGTAAGCAGGATAAGAAGGTGTCTCCTCATTCAAGCAGTTCCTCCAGGGCGACTACTCCGTATTTGAGAGCCAGAAGCATTGCCTCGGTTTTGTTGCGCGCCCCCAGCTTGTCGTAAATGGAGGCCAGGTGTGTCTGAACGGTTCGCTCGCTTATAAAAAGCAGAGCCGCTATTTCCTTGCTCGAAAGCCCTCTGGCCGCCTCCAGAAGAACTTCCCTTTCTCTGGCCGAAAGCGGTTCCGGGTTGAAATCCGCCTTTTCCATGGTTCTGGACACTTCGCTGTCCAGATAAAGGCCCCCGTTGGCAACCACCCGTATGGCCCGGGTAAGCTCCTCGGGAGTGGCGGTCTTGAGGACAAAGCCCCTGGCCCCCCCCCGCAACGCCGCAAGAACCAACTGCTGGGCGTCGTACGGCCTAAGCATTACGGCCGAAA
>CAZBLL010000127.1:0-5387 GCA_964492625.1 uncultured Synergistaceae bacterium | reverse complement strand
TAGCCTTCCGTGAGGTCGCCGCCCGCCCTCAGGGCCTTCATCGGAGCGAGCCCCCTGTCGATTATGAGATAGGGGATGAACTGATACTTCACCGCCCAGTACACGCCGGGAACCACGAGCAGTATCATCCCCACCCCAACTATGGCCGAGTACATCAGGGACCCCAGGAAATAGGGGACTATCTGCTCCCGTATCTCGTCCAGTCGCGACCTGCGGAACCCCCCCTCGTCCAGCCAGGAAAGGCTGACTACTATAACAGCCATGGCCGCCACGACTCGAAGCAGCGCACACACGCTGCGCAGGAAAATGGATGACAGCGAGTACCAGGGCGCTCCCGCGACCGAACGCTGCAGAAGCGCCAGCGGGATACCTATTACAAGCATCATCAATACGAAAAAAACCACATTTCCCGTAAAGGTCGTCCAACCGAATCTCAAAGCATCCTGAATCCTGAATTTGTCCTTCATCCGGACCCCTCCCAATGGCGTCAGTGTTTCAGCGCATTCTATGACTGTATTATTCCACGATTACTGCCGCCCGGTCAAAAAAAGGCGCCCCTCCGGAGGGAGGAGCGCCACGCACAAATGGTATCTGGGGGTCAGTGAGCCGGTGTATTGCCCGGCTTGCCGCCCAGCCAGTCGGCGATGTTCCGGAAAGCCGCCAGCGCCCTGTTTTCCAGAGAGTCCACAGTCCATGCGCCCTCTTCCGGAACAAGCATCGTGTTCGGCGTCCTGTACAGGGGGTGTTTTTTGGAAAGCGGTTCTTCAGGGGAAAAGGAGCTTACTCCCGCTCCTCCGATTTCGCCTTCCCTGAGGCTTTTCGCCAGGGCTTTTTCGTCCACCAGTTCCGACGACGCCGTATTGATGAACAGAGCATCCCGTTTCATAAGGGCAAGTTCTCTTTCACCGATCATCATCCTGGTCTCGTCGCTTACTGCGGCGTGCATCGTAACACAGTCGGACTGTTTGAGCAGTTCGTCAAGTTCTACGTAGTTGATGCCCGCCCAGACTTCGGCCTCTTCCTTCCGGGTGCGGCTGTAAGCCAGCACATTACAGCCAAGTGACCTGAGGACTCTGGCCACGTGAAGCCCCACGTCTCCGGTTCCTATTATCCCCACGGTCTTTCCGAACAGGCCCCTGCCGGGAGAAAGCGAAACATCCTCCCTGCGCGCCTGCCGATCGCACTCGCACAGGTTGCGGTACAAGCCTAGCATCAGAGCTATCGTTAATTCGCCCACGGAGTAGGTTGCATACCCCGAAGAGGTAAAAACGGGAATTACTTTCTGGCGGGCTTTTTCAATGTCCACCTGTTCAAAATTCCCCGTGGCAAGGGAAACCATCCTTATGTTGGGACAGGTTTCCAGCAGCTTGCTGCTAAGGGGCTGTTCGATGGCGATCAGGGCCTCGGCTTCGCGCGCCCTCTTCACGAGTTCGGCAAAATCTTCGGCCCGGTCCTGGTGGAAAATAAATTCGTGTCCCTCTCCCAAAACCTGCCGTCCCAGTTCACATAAACGCTCTGATGGAACTCCAAGAGGTTCGATAGCGACGATTCTCACTGCATCAGCCTCCCATCCGCTCATTCTGCGGCGTATGACAACGCCTTCTCTTCTCCTGAAAGAACCCTGAAGGCGCCATCCGCAAGGGCCCGCATTTCATCTTCACCGGGAAACACCTTTACCGGTGCGATAAAGGCGATTCTCTTCCGGATTTCTTCCACAAAGTTTTCACTGTACGCAAGGCCTCCCGTAAGCACCACGGCGTCGACGTCGCCCGAGAGAACGGCCGCCTTTCCGCCTATCTCGCGTGCTATCTGGTAGGCCATCGCCTCGAAAACGAGTTTCGCGCGTTCGTCTCCTTCGGCAATGCGCTTTTCGACCTCGCGGAGGTCGTTGGTGCCGAGGTGCGCCACCAGCCCGCCCCCGCCCGTGAGGCGGCGCTGCATGTCGGCCAATTCGGCCTTGCCTGAAAAGGCGAACCTTACAAGTTCGCCCGCGGGCAGCGAGCCCGCCCTTTCGGGGGAAAACGGTCCGTCGCCGTCGAGGGCGTTGTTGACGTCGATGACCTTGCCCCTGAGGTGAGCGCCCACGGAGACGCCGCCGCCCATATGGGCCACCACCAGATTGACCTGCTCGTAGGAACGGCCTGTTTCCCTGGCCGCCCGGCGGGCCACTGCCTTCTGATTTAGGGCGTGAAAAATGGACCTGCGTGTTATTTCGGGGATGCCGGAATATCTTGCCTCGTCGGCCAGTTCATCCACTACCACCGGGTCCACGATGAAAGAGGGCTTGCCGCCCGCTTCGGCCGCCAGACTTGCGGCCAGGGGCGCTCCCAGATTGCTGGCGTGAGACCCGTATCTACAGGTCCTCAGGTCCTGCAGCATCGGTTCGCCGACCCTGTATGCGCCTCCGGCTATGGGGCGCAGCAACCCACCCCTGCCGACCACGGCGTCGACGGACGACAGGTCGGTTCCCCGCTCCTTCAGGGCCTTTTTTATTTCATTCAGCCTGAAAGGTTCCTGGTCCTGTATGCCCGCGAAACCCCGGATAACATCGACATCGTACCGCTGGGTGTCGCTCCACACCTGTTCGTCGCCCCTGAAGAGGGCGACCTTGGTGCTGGTGGATCCAGGGTTGATTGCGAGAACGGTGTAATCCGGCATCGACTCTGCCTGTCTACTGCTGCTGGTAGGCCGCGAGAACGACGGCCGAAGCGATGGAAAGCAGCTTGGTCTCAGCGGTGTCGGCGCGGCTCGTAAGGACCACAGGCGCCTTTGCGCCCAGGACAAGACCCGCGGTCTTGTTGTTGGAGAAGTAAACGATGGCCTTGGCCATCATGTTGCCGGACTCTATGTCGGGTACGAGCAGAATATCGGCCTTGCCCGCCACGTCGGAGACTATTCCCTTGTGCTTCGCAGACTCCTCGCTGATGGCGTTGTCCAGGGCCAGCGGGCCGTCTACGACGCAGCCCTTGATCTGCTTGCGGCGGTTCATCTGGGTGATTGTCGCCGCGTCGATCGTGCAGGGCATATCGGGGTTCACTACCTCTACCGCAGCCAGAGCCGCAGCCCTGGGCAGTTCTATGCCGAAGGAGTGCGCCAGTTCAACGGTGTTGTTGAGGATGTTGACCTTGGTCGGAAGGTCCGGATACATATTGAAGGCAGGGTCGCAGATGAAAAAGAGGCGGTCGAATCCCTCTACCTGGTGTATATAGACGTGAGACAGAGTGCTCCCGCTCCTCAGGCCCACCTCTTTGTTGAGGATGCCCCTGAGGAAATTGGCCGTGGAGATCATGCCTTTCATCAGTATATCGGCCTTGCCGGAAGACACGAGTTTTACCGCTTCGAGGCCTATCTGTTTCTGCCCTCCCTGAACATCCACTACTTCGTAGTTGCCCAGGTCTATACCCAGAGAGTCGGCTACCTTTTTCAGTTTGCCGGCGTCTCCGACGAGAAATGCTTCCGCCACGCCTTCCTTGCGGGCGTTTTCAACGGCCTCCATGACCTCCGCATCCTCGGCGAGGGCTACGGAAATCTTCTTGGGCCCTACCTCTTTGGCGTAGGCCAGCAGTTCTACAAGCGATGCGATCTGTTTCATTAACGGAACCTCCTTGATACGGAATGTATAACGTATATTATCTCTGGAACTAAACTATACAACAAAAACAGGAAAAGCACAGAAAACCAGCGGTCAGCGCGCAGCAGGCAGCCATCAGAAATCCGTGAATCGTGAACCGGAAAAACCGTCAACCGTGAATCGGGAACCGTAAGGTCAAAACCCGAACCGAGATTCTTCGGCCCTTCGGGCCTCAGAATGACAAGCTCTTCCTGTTTCCTGTTTCATGTCCTGTTTCCCCGATTTTTCCGTTTACCGTTCACTGTTGACCGTTTACCGGTTTAATGCCCTTTCTGTCAGCTGCAAGCTGTCCGCTCCCACCTGCATCTATCCCTTCGCCAGTGAGGCGCCCAGGGCGATGGAAAGCATCTTGGTCTCGGTGGTGTCGAAACGGCTGGTAAGAACTATCGGCTTCGCAGCGCCAAGTATGACCCCCGCCCCTCTGCCGCCTGTCATAAAGAGCATGACCTTGCCCACAAAGTTGCCGGCCTCTATGTCGGGAACCAGCAATACGTCGGCCTTGCCCGCTACATCGGAAACTATACCCTTGTGCCTGGCCGATTCTTCGCTTACCGCGTTGTCCAGCGCCAGCGGTCCGTCGACAATGCAGCCTTTGATCTGCCCGCGCCGGTTCATCTGGGTCAGCGCGGCCGCGTCTATGGTGCACGGCATATCGGGATTGACGACTTCCACCGCGGCCAGAGCCGCGATCTTCGGGCATTCCACGCCCAGCGCGTGATAACACTTCACGGCGTTCTCCACAATGCCCTGCTTGGCCTTGAGGTCCGGGTACATGGACATTCCGCCGTCGCACATGGAAATTACGCGGCCCAGTTTCGGGATCTCGAAAAAGAACATATGCGACAGGAGCGAACCCGAACGCAGTCCCCATTCCTTGTTGAGCACGGCTTTCAGCAGAATGGCGGTCTTGACGTTGCCCTTCATGAGAAGGTCGGCGTCGCCCGAGGAGACCATTTTCACCGCTTTTTCGGCGACGACTGTGTCGTTCTTCTCCTCCACGGTTTCGTAATCACCCAGGTTCACGCCCAGTTTGTCGGCTATGGGCTTAGTTTTTTCGGGGTTTCCCAGAAGAATGGGTCTTACAACGCCCTTTTTGGCCGCCATGTCCACCGCGCCCAGAATATCCTCTCCCTGCGCCGCGGCGACGGCAAGGGTCATGGTTTTTCCCGAAGTACTCTTTTCCAGCAGAAAGTCAAGATTTTCAAAAGACATCAGGACGTCTCCTCCTGTATGTAGTCTCCATATTTTTTTGCTTCTTCGCTTTTGTCCAGAACGCGGAGCGCTCCCTCCGCCAGGGCCTGCATTTCATCCTCCCCGGGGTATATGAGCACCGGGGCTATCCACTGCACGCGCTTCTGTATCAGGGCTACAAAATGGCTGTCGTGGGCGATTCCGCCGGTAATGAGAACGGCGTCGACTTCGCCCGAAAGGCTTGCCGCGTACGCGCCTATCTCCCGGGCGATCTGAAAAGCCATGGCGCTGTAGGCCTCTTTGGCTTTGGCGTCGCCCGCCAGTATGCGCTCACCCACCTCCCGCATATCGCTGGTTCCCAGATAGGCCATTAGCCCTCCGTTGCCGACCAGGCGCTTTCTCAGTTCCTTCATGTCGTAATCGCCGCCGTAGCAGAGGCGCAGGAGATCGCCCGCCGTAACGCCGCCGGCCCTTTCCGGTGAAAACGGTCCGAACTCGTTGGCGTTGTTGAGGTCGATCATTCTTCCCTTTCTGTGGGCGCACACCGAAATGCCGCCGCCCAGGT
>CAZBLL010000126.1:0-5393 GCA_964492625.1 uncultured Synergistaceae bacterium | reverse complement strand
AAGACCAGTCTTCCGGTTCGACGAAGGGGGAAACGACAGTCCGCGCCATCTCGATAATGAACGGCCAGATGGAAGAGGTGTGGATCGTGGAGGCGGCGCTGGACGACGCCACCGGGGAAGAACTGGGCAGAGCTCTCGAAATACTGCAGGAGGTTTCGCTGGAAGCCCATATAGTTCAGGCGCTTGGCAAAAAGGGACGCCCCCTTTCCCTGCTGCGAACCCTTGCCAGGACGGAACAGCTCGAAAAAGTCTTCGACTGCTATTTCAGGGACACGCCTACCATAGGCCTGCGCTACTGGCCGGTGGGCAGAACAAGGATGGAGCGGTCGGTTTCGAAAGGTGAACTTGTAGTCGAGGGACGCAGGCTCCCCACCCGCGTCAAGATATCGCGTCTCCGCGATATCGTAAAAGGCAAGCCCGAAGCCGATGATATACGGGACATGCTCGACGGAAAGGATAAATAACAAACTTGCCCTTTTAGAGAACAGTGCTCTCTTGACATGCGGCCATGCATGAGGTAATTTGCAGATGTGCGTTATTTGGGACAGACTGTCCCGTTTTTGGAGGCAAGCATGGCCGACATTGCGCAGAAACTGGATTCCGTGGGGAGAGTAACCGGGATCATGGAGCTGCTGTGTTCCTCGGACGAAACCTATACCATACGCGAGATAGAAGACCTCACCGGCATACCCCGCAGCACGCTCCACCGTATTCTCCTGTCACTGGAAAGGCGGGAATGGGTCTACCGCGACGCGCAGACCGAAAAATTCCGCCCTGGCATCCGTTTTTTTCTCCTCAACAACCGCAGCCTTTTCTACCGTGAACTCACCAACGCAGCGGCCCCTGAAATGGAGCGCCTTGTCGCCGATACGGGCCAGACCGCTATCATGAGCGTTCTGGAAGGACTATCAGGCCTATGCATCCACCATGTAGAACCTCCGCAGGCCGTAAAATACGTGGCGCACAGGGGTATGAGCATTCCACTCTACGCGGGCGCCACGGGCAAGGTGATGCTGGCATTCTGCCGCGAAGACATTCGGCGCAGAATAATGGGCTCGGGGCTACCCGAAGAAATCGACAAAACCGAACTGGCCGCCCAGCTCGAGACCATAAAGTCGCAGGGATACTGCCTGAGCAAAGAGGAATGGATAGATCACGCGGGAGACATCAGCGTACCGGTTTTCGACCGCCTTGGCGATTTTGCGGCGCAACTGGGCCTTGCGGGCCTGGCGGCCAGTTTCGAGGGCCGGGAGGGTGCGCTGCTGACGAGGCTAAGGGAAGCGGCCGCGACCATAGGCGATTCACTGTAGAAACACAACTATAGATCGATACAGGAAACGGGAGGTCTTGACATGGCGAAACAGCTTGTTGAATGCGTGCCCAATTTCAGCGAGGGCAGAAGGAAGGAAGTAATCGAAACGATAGTGGAACCCTTCAAAACAACAAGGGGCTGCTATCTGTTCGACTACCGGGCCGACGAGGACCACAACCGGCTGGTGGTGAGCCTGGCCGGAGAACCCGGCGCGGTGAGCGACGCCGTTCTGAAGGCGTCCTCGAAAGCGGTCAAACACATCGACCTGAACACCCACAAGGGCGCCCACCCGCGCATGGGAGCTGTGGACGTTGTTCCATTCACCCCCATCAGCGGCATCGAAATGGACGAATGCGTAGAACTGGCAAGATCCTTTGGCAAGCGCTTCCACGATGAACTGGGCGTTCCCGTCTACTACTACGAAGAGGCCGCACTGCGCCCCGACCGCACCCGCCTGGAAGTGATCCGCAAAGGGCAGTACGAAGCCCTGAAAGAAGAGGTTGCAAAACCGGAGCGACACCCCGACGTGGGCGAACCGGCGCTGCACCCGACGGCGGGGGCAACCGTCATAGGGGCCAGGAAGTTCCTTGTGGCCTTCAACGTAAATCTGAATACCGACAACCTGGATATAGCAAAGACCATAGCCAAAAGGGTGCGTTCATCGGGCGGGGGCTTTACGGCCGTCAAGGGCATAGGCCTGGCGCTCGAAGACAAAGGCATGGTTCAGGTGAGCATGAACATCGTGGATTACGATAAAACGGCGGTCTACCGCGCACTGGAGTTCATCCGTAACGAGGCGATGCGCTGGGGCGTAACGGTGAACGGGACCGAGGTTTACGGCATGATACCGGCCGCCGCTATTCTGGAAAGCGCGGCGTGGTACATGCAGATAGACGATTTCGACCCGAACCAGGTGCTGGAACTGAAACTCCTTGAACTGATGCGGGAGGAGGAATAACCTTGAACACTACCCTGTTCTACAACGCCGCCATCTATACGCCGACAGGCGGAGAAAAGCCTTCTGCGGGTTCCGCCCAGGGACAAGTGGCCGTATACGAGGAAGGCGCTCTGCTGTGCGAAAACGGCCTTGTCAAAGCCGTGGGGCCGCAACAGAAGGTCCTTCAGAAGGCGGGCAAGATGGAATTCGACATGGAAGTCGACTGCGGCGGGGCTTGCGTCATTCCGGGCTTCGTCGACCCCCACACTCACGCATGTTTCGCGGCCAGGCGAGAACTGGAGTTTTCGATGCGCCTCGCCGGTACACCCTATCTGGATATCCTCAAGGCGGGCGGAGGAATACTTTCGTCCGTAAAGGCCGTTCGCGAAGCAGATGAAGATGAACTCTACGCCGTTACCCTGGAAAACGTGCTTTCCGCACTGAATTTCGGCACCACCACCATCGAGATAAAAAGCGGTTACGGACTGGATACCGATTCGGAACTGAAGATGCTTTCGGTGATCGACCGAATAAGCCGGGAAACTCCGCTGGACGTTGCCGCCACATTCATGGGGGGCCACGCTATCCCGGCGGAGTACAAAAGCAACCCCGAAGCCTACGTGGACATGCTGGTTCGCGAGATGATACCGGCCGCCGCCGACCAGGGCATAGCTACGTTCTGCGACGTTTTCTGCGAAGATGGCGTTTTCACTGTTGAGCAGAGCCGCAGGATACTGAAAGCGGCCAAAGACAACGGGTTAAGGCTCCGCATTCACGCCGACGAAGTGCACGACCTGGGCGGAGCCGGCCTTGCCGCGGAACTTCAGTCGGTATCGGCGGAGCACCTGCTTGCCGCAAACGAGAAAAATCTTTCGGCAATGGCCGCAAACGGCGTTATCGCCAACGTTCTGCCGGGCACCGCCTACAGCCTCAGAAAACCCTACGCTCCGGTGCGCAGAATGATAGAACTGGGCGTCCCCGTGGCGCTCGCCACCGACTGCAATCCCGGTTCGTGCTTCTGCGAGTCCATGCCGTTTATTTTCGGGCTGGGGGTCATGGCGATGGATATGACCATCGAGGAAGCGCTTACGGCCTGCACGCTGAACGCGGCATGGTCGGTCGGCATGCAGCAGAAAACCGGCAGCCTGGAACCGGGCAAGCAGGCCGATTTCCTTATCCTGGACGGAGAAACGCCCGCTATCCTGGCCTACCACGCCGGGGTTTCGCCCGTGACGGAAGTATACAAAAAAGGCGCACGAGTCGCCTGATATTCAAACAACAGGGAGACTGGTCATGAAACTTGCTGAACTTACAGTAGAAGGTTTTACGAACGAACTGGCCTCTGAATCACCGGCGCCCGGAGGCGGAAGCGTGGCGGCCCTTGCGGCCTGCCTGGGAGCCTCTCTCACCTCGATGGTGGCCTCGCTGACCGTGGGCAAGGAAAAACACAGGGAAAACTGGACGGCTATGGAAAAAACGCGGGAAGAAGCAAACCATCTGCGGTCGCGGCTCCTTGAACTGATGGAAGAAGACACCCGGGCCTTCAACGCTTTCATGGCGGCGCTGCGTATGCCCAAAGACACCGATGAACAGAAGGCCGATAGATCCAGGGCGATACAGCAGGCCACCCGCGAGGCCATAGACGTTCCGCTGGAAACGCTGAAACGCTGCTCCGACGTCGTAAGGCTGGCGGCCGAAGCCTGTGAAAAGGGCAACCCCAACGCCGTGACCGACGCCGGAACCGCGGCTGCGCTGGCCAGAGCGGCGGCCGTTTCGGCGGCCTACAACGTGCGCATAAACCTGGCCGGCCTCAAGGACGAGGCGGCCGCGGCAAAAACAGCCGCGGAGGTTTCCAAAATAGTAACGGAGATCGAAAAGGCTTCAGGAGAAGTGGAACTGGCAGTTGAAAAACGGCTGTAACACACCCTGAAAGGGAGGCTGACAAAATGGAAAAGAACATGCTGAACGGGAATGCCATGACAATCAAGCTGGACGCCGAACTCCCGGAACATCCGGGGTTCAGGGAAGGTATCCGGAGAGCACCCGACAGGGGCTGGAACCTTGGCCGCAAAGAAACGGAACTGGCCCTCAAAAACGCCCTTCGCTACGTCCCGGAGGAAATGCACGAGACCCTGGCGCCGGAATTCATGGAAGAACTGCGGACGATGGGCCGTATCTACGCCTACCGGTTCCGCCCGACGCATAATCTCAAGGGCGGGCCCATAGAGGAATACAAGGGCAAATGCCTGGCGGGCAAGGCTTTTCAGGTAATGATCGACAACAACCTCGATTTCGACGTGGCGCTCTACCCCTACGAACTGGTCACATACGGCGAAACGGGCCAGGTCTGCCAGAACTGGCTACAGTACAGGCTCATAAAACAATACCTGGAAGAACTGACGGAAGACACCACTCTGGTCCTTGAAAGCGGACATCCCATCGGGCTGTTCAGATCACGGCCCGAGGCGCCCAGGGTAATTCTCACCAACGGTCTGCTGATAGGCATTTTCGACAACCAGGAGGAATGGCACCGGGCCATGCAGCTTGGCGTAAGCAACTACGGCCAGATGACGGCAGGAGGCTGGATGTACATCGGTCCCCAGGGGATCGTCCACGGCACCTTCAACACGCTGCTGAACGCCGCCAGGCAGAGGCTGGGCGTGGGCCCCAGGGACAACCTGGCGGGCATAATGTTCGTTTCTTCGGGCCTGGGCGGCATGAGCGGCGCACAGGCCAAGGCCATTGAAATTGCAGGAGGCGTGGGCATAGTAGCCGAAGTCGACAAATCGCGCATAGAAACCCGCCACAGCCAGGGCTGGGTAAGCCGCGTGGCCGAAAGCGCCCGGGAAGCCTTCGACATGGCGAAAGAGGCCATAAACAGAAAGGACCCCGTTTCCATCGCCTTTCACGGCAACATCGTGGACCTGCTTCAGTACGCCGTAGACAACGGGGAGGACATCCCGCTGCTTTCGGACCAGACATCGTGCCACGCACCGTACGACGGCGGCTACTGTCCCGCCGGGCTAAGCTTCGGGGAGCGCACCGAAATGCTTCACGAAGATCCCGCGGGATTCCGCGCAAAAGTGGACGAATCGCTCCGCAGGCACTATGAACTGATCAAAACCCATGTGGCTCGCGGTTCCT
>CAZBLL010000125.1:0-5411 GCA_964492625.1 uncultured Synergistaceae bacterium | reverse complement strand
TTCGTGGGTATCCTGATATTGGCCCTGCTTCGTGTTCCGCTTGCGGCTGGGGGAAGGGTCCCCCGGGGAGCGGCGACCACCAGACGACAGCGGCCGAGCCCTGTATCGTAAAGATCCACAAGGGGAACGCCGCGTTCCATTATCACGTCGTTTCCCGCCAGGGCCAGGTCGGCGGAACCGTAATGCACGTAGAGAGGCAAATCCATCGGTTTGCCCAGCAGGAAGCGGATATCGCCCTGCTCGAAGACCAGACCTCTTCCGGGTTTTTCGAGGGCGGAACAGGGTATGCCGACGCATTTGAGGAGGGTCAGGCACTCACCCAGCATCCTGCCTGTGGGCAAAGCCAGCGTCAGCATGTCGAAAGCTCCGCGAGCCACTGATCCAGCGGCATGGTTCCGTCTTCGCAGCCGGTATTTACGGTTTGCCCGGGCAAATCCACCCACCATATGCAGCCGCGTCTCCGTGCGAGTGAAAACGATGCTTTTCTGCTGGCGTTCCAGCTTATCTCGACTGAAAAACCTGCCGCTTTGATCCTGTCGGCCGCTTTGAAAACATTTATTACCGCAGTGTTACCAGCCCAGAGCATAACCGGAACGCTTCTGCCTGCGAAAACGGATTCAGCATTTTCCGCAAAGGCGTCCAGTTCAAGCGAAAATCCGAAGGCCTGCCCCAGGAGGCCCGAAGAGGAGAGAAGACCGTCGTATCGGCCCCCGCCTCCCACGGGTCTCCCCGAACGGCCGTCGTACACTTCGAAAACGGGCCCGCTGTAGTAGTCGAGTTTTCGCACCAGCCCGAGGTCGATTTTTATCTGTGACGTGAACCCGAAAGATCTGACGGATGCAACCAGTTTCGTCAGATCGGCCAGCGGGGCGTTTTGGGGCAGTAAATCGGCCGCTCTGTCCAGCACCTCCGGGCCTCCCTTCAGAAACGGAAGGCTTTTCAGGCTTTGTCCGGCGCCTTCGGGCAGGGGATGCGAATCGAGGATGGCGTTGTATTCGGCGATGCTGCCTGTAAGCAGTGCAAGGCGGAGGGACGCAGCCGCTGACGGCGGAGCAAGGCCCAGAACGAATTCCGTCAGATTGACGTCTCCGAAAACGATTGCCGTCTCCGGGCCGCCGGCGTAGTCCAGGAAACGCATCATAAGGGCCATCATTTCGCCGTCGGCTGCTTTTCCTTCCCATCCGATCATCTCGGCGCCGGCATGAAGCGACTCCATGGAATCTTCGGGCGGGTCGGGCATCCTGTACACCGACGAAGCATAGCAAAGCCGGAGCGGGCGCTCCTCGGGAGCGTGATGGCTCGTAACGTAGGAGATGGCGGCCAGGGTCACATCGGGTATCAGACAGCGCTGTCCTGCGCCTGGGCCGGCGAAAGGGATGACTTTTGTTCTGAACCCGGCGGGGAGACAACGAAATACGTCCTCCATAGGCTGGATCGGAGACGGTTGAAATATCTGGAACCCGAAATCGCGGAATGTGTCAAGGAATTTTCGGGAGAGCTCCTCTCTTATCATGGATTCCAATCCTCCGCGGTCGGTGAAGCCCGTCGGAGCGTTCACAGTTGGGCCTCCTTCAGCCTGGTTTCCATGGCCAGCGCGTGCATGGGGAGCCCCTCGGCGTTGGCAAGCAACATGCACTCAGGCGCAAGGGCCCGCGCCGCATCGCGGGAAATATCGAGGTAGGTCTGGGCCCGGAGGAACGAACCTGTCCACAGGCCCGAGCTGAACCGGGCCGACCTCCCGGTTGGGAGCACATGGTTCGTTCCGGCTCCGTAGTCACCGAAAGCCTCGGCGCTCCATCGGCCAAGGAACGCTCCGCCTGACGATGTGCATTTGTTCAGCCATTTACGGGGCTCCGCTACAACAAGCTCCAGATGCTCGGGCGCAGAAGCATTGGCCATTTCAATTGCTTCACGCTCGTCGCAATATACGATGCTTCCGTTGCGCAACCAAGACTCCCCGGCCGTATCGCGGGTTGGCGATGTTTCCAGCAGACGCCCGGTTTCACGCAGTGTCTCCGTTGCTGTTTCGCGATCCAGGCACAGTAAGGTGCAAACGGACATGAGATCGTGCTCGGCCTGGGCCAGGATGTCCGCCGCCAGAAAGCGCGGGTCCGCCGAATCGTCGGCTATTATCATGACCTCGCTTGGGCCCGCCAGACCATCTATGCCGATTACACCCGAAAGCTGGCGCTTGGCCTCGGTTACGTAGGCGTTGCCAGGCCCCGCGAACATGTCTACGGGATCAAAACCTTCGAATCCCAGGGCGGCGGCGGCCACCGACTGTGCTCCGCCAACACACAGGATCTCCGTTACGCCAAGGATGCCAAGGGTTGCCAGGACAGTTTCGTTTATGCCCTTTTCCGACGAGGGAGGGGAAAACGCCGCTATGCGGCGTACGCCTGCTTCGACAGCGGGTATCACAGTCATGAACGCGGTAGTGGGAAGCGGGTAGCGCCCCCCGGGTATGTAGACGGCGACAGAATCCACAGGGACGAATCGCAATCCAGCCCTGACGCCCGGAGATGTTTCAGTCTCGATGTCTTTGAACTGGGCCTTCTGGTCGCGGTGGAAGGCTCGCACCCGCCCGGCGGCGTTTTCGATGGCGCTTCGAAGCCCGGGCGGTAATGCGTCGATAGACAGAGCAATATCCTCCGGGTTTGCAACAAGCGCTCCGCTGTATCCGTCAAACCGCCTGGAAAAGCGCTCTATAGCCTTTATTCTTTCCACGCGCACCGATTCTATGATCTCCCGCACCGTCTCTGAAACATCGCGGTAACGACTGGCGTAATTTTCACCCGAAGTTCTTTTGATATATTCCATGGCGACCCCCTAGTCGTAATGCTATGGTAAACAGGTAGAGAAGCAACAAGCATGGGCGGCATCATACCATGGAGAATGTCTTTATGTAAAGCCCTGATATTCGTGGATGATTTCAGGTTGACATAGAGCGCAAGAGAGTGATAGACTGCCTTCCGTCTGAATATTCGTCTGTTTACCCAGATAGCGAAACGGAGGAGTTTGTTTTGCCTGCAGATGTTCTGTCCCTGGTCAGAAAGGAAACGCCGGATATGGGGGTAGCAGTCCTGGACAAAAACGAGAATCCCTTTGCGCCGCCCCCTGCGCTTCTGGAGGAGTTGAGGGGAAGGATGGCCTCGATATCCCTTAACCGTTATCCAGACCATACACACCAAAACCTGAGGACGGCCCTGGGTTCGTTTGCAGGCTATCCCGCTGAATGTATAAGCGTAGGCAACGGAGGAGACGAGATACTTTCAATGCTGTTTTCTGCTTTCGTTTCCCGTGGAGACTCGGTGCTTACTCTTTGTCCCTGTTTTTCACAGTATGGCCATCTGTGCCGCATACGGGGCGCCCGTCATGAAACGGTTGTTCTGGACGCCGCAGAAAAAAACTTTGAACTTAACGGTGAACTGTTTCTGGACACGATGGCCCGCTGTTCTCCGAAGCTGATCCTCATCGACAGGCCCAACAACCCGACCGGCTGCAGTGTCCCCCTGGATATGTTGCGCCGGATAATCGACATGTCGCCTTGCGAGGTTGTAGTCGACGAAGCCTATGTAGACTTTGGCCCCGATTCCGTTCTCGACCTCTATGGGCCCGATTCGATACCCGACAACCTTCTGGTTCTCAGAACCTTTTCCAAAGCCTGGGGGCTGGCGGCCATACGCCTGGGATGGGGAGTTTCGTCTCAGCGGGTGGTCTCCCGGCTGGAGGATGTGCGGTCTCCTTACAACGTAAACTGCATAACCCGGGAGGTAGCCCTGATAGCCCTGAAGTACAGGCAATGGCACACGGATACGACCGAGCGCCTCGTCTACACGCGAGACAGGTTCCTGGAAAGCCTTTCGGACCTTCAGGGATGGCGGGCTTATGAAGGCAACGGTAATTTTGTTTTCGCAAGATCCCCCGTTCCCTGGGAACTGCTCGACGCCGCTCTGCGCCGCGAGGGTTTTCATGTAAGGCGCATACCGATGTCCGACCATTCCGACGGCGACTGGGTGCGCATAAGCGTGGGTCGCGAAGAAGATATGAGGGAAATGCTGGGGCTGCTGGAGAAACTATAGAAACTGTTGAAACGCCTTGACAGGGCTGCTTGGGGTATCATTGGTAAAACAAAGCGCCGCGGAAAGGACGTGGGAGCGTGCTTGAGATACCCCTTGATCGATCCGTGGATATATCCCTGTACAGACAGATAGCCATGCACCTTCGCAGGATGGTCGAAAGCGGCGCTCTGCCGCACGGGGAGCGCCTGCCTGGAAGCAGGGAGCTCGCAGGAGACCTGGGTGTGAGTAGAACTACTGTGACTTTGGCCTACGACCTTCTGGAAGATGACGGTTTCATCGAACAGATGGATCGCAGGGGTTCCTATGTGGTCTGGAAAAAGAGCAAAATAAGGCCGCCCGCCCTGGAAGAGGATGTTACCTGGGACATGGCGTCGGGGTCTCCCTCGGCGGACCTTGTTCCGTGGGAAAGGCTTGCTTCCCTCAGCCGTGAGGTGTTTCTGGCAAGGGGGCCCGAATTGCTGCAGGGTGTTCCGTCGGCGGGGCTTCCAGCCCTGCGCAGATCACTTGTGCGGCATTCGGCCACCCGCGGTATCCCGGCCCGCTGGGAGGACGTTGTGGTTACCGCCGGCGTGCAGCAGGGTCTTTTCGTTGCGTTGCGCTCGCTCGGGCGCATGGGCGCCGAAAAAGTGTGGATAGAAGAACTGACCTACCCTGATGTTAAGACCATGGCCTCTCTGGCCGGGTTGAAGCTGGGCGCGATTCCCATGGACCCGGAGGAGATGATCAGTCGTGTTTCCTCGATGGGCTGTACAGACGTTCTGTATCTTGTTCCCAGTTTTCAGAATCCAACCGGTAGAACCATCCCCTTTGACGCACGCAGGGCGCTTCTTTCGGAAGCGTCGAGACGGGGCGTCTGGATCATTGAAGACGACGCCTACGGCGAGTTTCGCTATGGAGACGAAAGCGTACCCGCTCTAAGGGCCATGGAAGAGGCCGACAGGGTTATCTACCTGGGGTCTTTCAGCCAGCTTCTGTTCCCGGGGTTGCGTCACGGCTACGTTCTTTGCCCCGAAAACGTAATGCCGGTGTTTCTCGAAACGCTTGAGATCGCCGCAGGTATGGTTTCGGCCCTTGTGCAGCATGTAGTCCTTGCCTTCATAGAGGAAGGCGGGCTGTCCTGGTCGCTGTCGGCCGCGAGAGGGGCTGTGGCTTCGCGAATGTCCGCGCTTTGCCGGGCCCTTTCGGATCTCCCCTTTCCGTGTTCCTTCAATCAGCCTTGCGGAGGTATCTACCTCTGGCTGGAAACGCCCGGTCTTAAAGGAGACAGGGCGACGTCGCTGGCTCGAAGCGGCGATGTGGCTGTAACCCCCGGTTCCGTCTTTGCTTTCG
>CAZBLL010000124.1:0-5430 GCA_964492625.1 uncultured Synergistaceae bacterium | reverse complement strand
ACTGTAAACGTTTTTGGTTTGCCAATCGTAGTTGGTTTTTTTGATCTATCTGAAGGTTACACTTCCGGAAATTACCTCAACTTCAGCTATGAAAGCGGAGGATATCTCTCCGAACAAGGACAGCTGTGGACCCGGCAGGATTCTTCAACTTATGATGTTTATGCCGCGGTAGTTCTGCCCAGGTCGGTGGTCGACAACAGTTACGGCGAAAATTCCATCGGCTGGCAGGAAAGAGGCAAGGGTATAACCAGGGGCAGAGCCAGAGTTGGAGGTAGAGGCAATGGTAAAAGTAATGGCAATGGCGGATACGGACATACATTTGAAGATTTGCTGCGGTCTGATAAAGCCAGATTCAAAATAAGCAATTCTCAGGGTACCGTTGTCGATTTTGATTTTGACTATATTGCGGTTGATGACCAGGCGGCAAGCGGATACTCGTCTACCGGTGCAGGACAACCCGGCAGACATCCTCAATCAGACGGTAAAATCCATAGCGATTGCACGGGGCTATGTGGCTCCTAACGGTATCGACCTTGTGAGCGTTCCCGCCTTTGCTAAGATCGATATCGACGGCGAAGAACGAACCGCCATCAAGTTCCAACTGGAAAACCGCTGAACAGGGCGGGGTCCTCTTAACGGAAACAGAAAAAGAATCGGTCGTTTTCCATCGGGGCGGGCCGCTAGGCGGCCCCCCCCGCCTGTTGTCTTTTCCAGCCGCCCGGACCACAATTCTGCCCCGTGATGATACAATGTACAAATTGCGCCAGCCGGGGTGATTCCCGGCCGGCATGTAGACACATACAAGGGGGGCCCTTTTCAATGTCCAGCATCAGGGCGCCGAGAGGCGTGCGAGATATCCTTCCCGAAGAATCATGGAAATGGGCGTATGTCATGGAAATGACACGCAGGACCGCAATGGACTTCGGATACAGGGAAGTCCATCTTCCGGTTTTCGAACATACAGAGCTCTTCTCGCGAGGCGTCGGAGAAACCACCGACGTCGTGGAAAAAGAGATGTACACTTTCGAGGACCGTTCGGGCAGAAGCATTACGCTGCGTCCAGAGCTGTCCGCTTCAATGGTGCGCTCCTACCTTGAAAACCGCATGGACAAGGTATCCCAGCCGGTCAAACTGTGGAGCGTGGGCCCCATGTTCCGTTACGAACGCCCCCAGAAAGGCCGTTACAGACAGTTCTGGCAGATCGATATAGAGGCCATGGGCGAGCAGAACCCCATGGTGGATGTTGAAACCATCGCTTTTTCCATGGAACTGTATCGTCGCCTGGGGCTTTCGAACCTGGAGGTAGTGGTCAACTCGGTTGGTTGCCCCGTATGTCGCCCCGTGCACAGGAAAGCCCTTCAGGACTATCTCAGGCCCAAACTCGACGAACTGTGCCCCACTTGTCAGGGCAGGTTCGACAGAAATCCCCTGAGAATACTCGACTGCAAGAACCCTGCCTGCAGGGAAATCACAGAGGGCGCTCCCTCTACCGTTTCCTGTCTGTGCGACGAGTGCGCTGACCATTTCGAGCAGGTGAAAAAGGGACTGGATCTGCTGGGGGCCTCGTACAGCATCGACCAGAGACTGGTGCGCGGACTCGATTATTACACCAAGACAGCTTTCGAGGTGCTTTCGGGCGACCTCGGGGCCCAGAACGCGGTGTGCGGCGGAGGAAGATACGACAACCTCGCTGAGTCCATTGGTGGAGATCACACCCCCGGCGTGGGTTTCGCCGCAGGCGTGGAAAGAATAGTCCTCACTATGGAGCAGCAGGGATGCTCCTTTGGTCGGGAACCGGGGCTCGACGCCTGGCTGGTGGTGGCGGAGAAATCGGCGGCCGACGAGGCGCTGAAGATCCTGTACTCACTCAGGTCGTCGGGAATAGCGGCCGACCTCGACTATACGGGCCGGAGCTTCAAGTCGCAGTTCAAGGCCGCTTCAACCAGCGGCGCGGTTTTCGCCTGCATCATCGGCGGCGACGAGATAGCCTCGGGGAACATCTCGGTGAAGGACCTGGATACCGGCGAGCAGGTGTCGGTAAGGCGCGAGGATCTTGCCTGCTATTTCACCGAAAACAGAAAACGCCGTAAAGACGCGGGAGATCAGGGGGAATAGGGCCATGGAAAAACGCTTTTTCGACTCCGAATGGCGCAGAACCGATTACTGCGGCAATATAGCGCTGGCCGATATGGACAGGCCCGTCGTCCTTAACGGATGGGTTCGAAAGCGTCGTGACCTCGGCGGCATAATCTTTATAGAACTATGGGATCATACCGGAGTGTCGCAGGTGGTATTCAACCCCGATATGGGCGACGACCTTTACGAAACGGCGGGGGAGCTCCGCAGCGAGTTCGTTCTGGCGGTAAGGGGTTTCATAAGGCCGCGTCCCGAGGGCACAGTTAACCCGGCAATGGAAACGGGAGAGTGGGAGGTAGTGGCCGAAGATTTCATTCTCCTTTCGCCCGCCGCTCCGCTGCCGTTCGATATAGCAGAGGCCGACCGGGTGGATGAAAACCTGAGGCTGCGTTCCCGATATCTGGACCTCCGCAGGCCGGGCATGCAGCGCAACCTCAGGATCAGAAGCGACGTGGGCGCCTTTACCAGGAACTTTCTGGCCGCCGAGGGTTTCGCGGAAGTGGAGACCCCCATGCTCACCAAGTCCACGCCGGAGGGCGCGAGAGACTTTCTGGTTCCCAGTCGGCTGGCGCCGGGCCGTTTCTTCGCCCTGCCGCAGTCTCCCCAGATATTCAAGCAGATACTGATGATCGGCGGCTTCGACCGCTACTATCAGATAGTCCGCTGTTTCCGCGATGAAGACCTGCGCGCCGACAGACAGCCCGAGTTCACCCAGGTGGATATGGAAATGAGCTTTATAACCGAAGAAGACATAATTTCCCTTATGGAACGCTATATCCAGGGCCTTTTCCGCACCGTTCTGGGCGAGGAAATACCCGTTCCTTTCCTCAGGATGACCTACCGGGAGGCCATGGACCGTTTCGGGAGCGACCGGCCCGACCTCAGAATTCCGGTAGAGATAATCGGGCTCGAGGATGTTTTCGCCGAAACGGGTTTCAGGGCGTTCAGCGGTGTTCTCGATAGCGGGGGAGCTGTCAGGGGACTGCCCGTTCCCGGTGGTGCTTCGCTGTCCCGCAAGGACCTTGCCGATATAGAGGCCCGGGCCAAAGAGCTGGGAGCCGCCGCGCTGGCGTCGTTCCTGGTGAAAAACGGTGAACTCAAGGGCCCGGTGGTCAAGTTCCTTTCCGAAAAGGAACACGCCGCGTTGATGACAAAGGCCGAACTCAACGATGGCGACGCGCTGTTTGTTATGGCCGATGAACGCGACACGGTATGCTCCGTGCTGGGTCAGTTACGCCTCGATATGGCCGCCAGGTTCAACCAGGTGAGGGAAGGCATGTGGTCGTTCCTGTGGGTCACGGAGTTCCCGCTTCTAGAGTGGGACGAGGACGATTCCAGGTGGTCGGCGGTGCATCATCCCTTCACGGCTCCCATGACCGAGGATATTCCACTTCTGGCTTCCGACCCGGGCGGCGTAAGATCCAGGGCGTACGATATAGTGCTTAACGGCACCGAACTCGGAGGCGGGTCCATCAGGATACATGATCCCGCTGTACAGATGAAACTGTTCGAGGCCCTTTCGTTTACGCCCGAAAAAGCTTCACGGCGTTTCGGATTTCTGCTGGACGCCCTCTCTCTGGGAACCCCGCCACACGGCGGCATAGCCCTTGGTTTCGACAGGCTCGTAATGCTACTGTGCGGAAGAAAGTCGATAAGGGATGTTATCGCTTTTCCAAAAACCCAGAAAGCCCAGTGCATAATGTCGGGGGCGCCTTCGTTCGTAGACGATGCGCAGCTTGACGATCTGCACATAGCCAGAAGCTCCGACGGAAAAGAACAGTGCGATACAGGGGACGGGGAGTAACAGCACCCGAGGGTTTCAGAAACTGGTATTACGACATCGAAGCCGACAGCGCCGACGCCCGGGGATTCATCCGTGCCGAGGGATGGGATGAATCGTTCGAGATGGAGAAGTGGTGCGAAAAACACAAACAGAACGGAGCCGCTCTGACCCTGGGGAAAGAGCGCTCCGTTTTTTTGACGATACAGGGACTGAGGCGTCATGAGTCGGGCCATCACAGTGAAACCGTAGTGCTGGTGCTGGGACAATGGCTAAAATAACTGTTATAAAAACAGGAGAAACGGAACTGCTGGCGGAAACGTCTCCGGGAGAAGTGTCGCTGGGCGATGTTTTCAGGTGCGGCTGTCTCCTTACGCGCCTTCTATCTGAAAACGAGGTTTACTGGGTGGGCCCCGAAGCCTGCAGCGCACTCTGGCCGCCCCACCAGAATCTCAGGCTGATTTCCCCCCATTCATCTCTGCCTTTATCGGACCTGACAATCAACCTGGAACGCTCTCCACAATGGTTTCAAAGACTCCGCGGGCGCGAGCGAATCGCAGGCTTCAGGCCCGTTGGAGAGGGTAACTGGAGCGTATTGCCCTCAGCGCGCGGTATCTTTGAAATCCTGAACGACCCCAAAGCCAAAAGAACATCGCGCCTCACCTGCAACCACTGGCTTTTCAGTCTTTGCGGAATGGTCTGGCGAAACGAAAAATACTACGGTTATGCCGCAAATATCAACGAACGGAAAGCGCCGGTGGCCGGTTTTAATACAAGGGTGGGTCCCCGCTGGCCGGCCAAGAAGTGGAGCGACGCCGCCTGGCGTGAACTGGAGCGGCTGTTGCGCCGCAGGGGATGGCGGGTCTCCTGGCAGCCTTCGGGCTCGCTGGAGGAGTACCGCGACTGGATACGCGGCCTTAACGTCATGGTGAGTTGTGATAGTCTTGGGTTGCATCTTGCTCTTGCTGCAGGCGTTCCGGTCGTGGGGCTTTTCGGACCTACGTGGCCAGGAGAGATTCCCACATGGGGCAGGGGGCTATGGCTCTCCTGCGGGCGCACAATGAACCATTCTCCGTCAAGAGTGGCCGATGCGGTTCTCCGTCTGCGGAGACGTTCGGCTGGAGGGCGGTCAAACAACAGCAGGGAGGAATATGACTTATGGCCAAACTGACGTTTCTGGGACACGCGGCTTTCGCCCTGTCGGGCGACGGGCTCGACTCGGTGATAGACCCCTACCTTACCGGCAACGACCTTACAACGTTCAAACCGTCGGATTTTGGCAACGTGAACTATGTATTCGTGACCCACGGGCACGCCGACCACATCGGCGACGCTGTAGAGATAGCCCAAAACGCCGGCGCTACAATAGTTTCCAACGTGGAGATATGCAGTTACCTTTCCGCCCTCGGGGCTAAATGCCATTTTATGCAGGTGGGGGGTTCCTACCGGTTCCCCTTTGGAAAGGTCCGAATGACTCCTGCATGGCACGGTTCGGGAATCCGCACGGACGAGGG
>CAZBLL010000123.1:0-5526 GCA_964492625.1 uncultured Synergistaceae bacterium | reverse complement strand
GTGCGGCCGTTGTACCATGCGGTCCCATAGTTGCTTTTCAGGAGGGCCTGATAGACATGACGGGCCCGGCCGCCGCGTATAATCCGTTTTCGGCCACCAACAACGTGGTGCTGGTGGTGGAGCCGGTAGAGGGTCTCGATCAGCACGACTACGAAACAGCTCTTCGCGAAGCCGGCCTGAAACTTGGTTGGTACCTGGCCGACAAGTGCAGAGAAGCAAAAGTGGATACAGTTTCGACCTACGAAATGGAAGGCCCTCAGGAAGAGTCTGCCAAGTACCCCGACCTGCCCAGGATCGCCTATTTCTGCATGTCGATCACCCAGGGTCTTCTGCACGACACCTATCTGTACGGCGCCGATATGAAGCATATCGTTCCCACCCTTATCCATCCCAACGAAAAAATGGACGGCGCGATGATCTCGGGCAATTGTGTTTCGGCCTGTGACAAGAACACAACATTTCACCATTGTAATGACCCTATCGTGGAGGAGCTTTACCGCCGCCACGGAAAGGATATTGTTTTCCTGGGAGTGATACCCACCCTCGAAGACACAAGGCTTTCGGGGAAGGAACGCACGACATGGATGAACGCCAATCTGGCCAGGATGCTGGGAGCCGACGGCGTAGTGGTTTCGGAGGAGGGTTACGGGAACCCCGACACCGACCTGTGCATGAACGCCGCCAAGTGCGAAAACCTGGGCGTCAAAACCGTCATCATCTCGGATGAAGCGGCCGGGGTCGATGGAAAGAGCCAGGGTCTCGCCGACGCGACCCCCGAAATGACAGCTTTCGTTTCGGCCGGCAACGTCAACGAAATGGTTGAACTGCCTCCCATGGAAAAAATCATTGGCTTCGCCGAATCAATAGCCAACCTTTCGGGCGGCGCCGAGGAAAGCTTGCGGTCGGACGGCTCCATGTTCGTGGAACTGCAGGCCATTATCGGTTCCACGAACGAACTGGGCTTCAGCAGCATCGGGGCCCGCTGGGTGTAGGAAGGGAGGCGAAAACGATGGCCAAACGGGTCGTATGCTACATCAACCAGTTCTTTGCGGGAATGGGAGGAGAGGAACAGGCCCACACGCCTCCTTCCTCGAAAACGGAAGCCGCAGGCCCCGCCATGCAGATGCGCAAACTCCTTGAAGGAGAGGCTGAAGTAGTCGGCACTGTGATATGCGGCGACAGCTATTACGGCGAGAATCTCGAAGAAGCAAGAGCGGCCTGCATTGAAATGATAGGCGAGATGAAGCCCGATCTGGTAATTGCGGGACCAGCCTTTAACGCCGGACGCTACGGAGTGGCCTGCGGTGATGTATGCTCCGCGGTTACAGAACAGCTTGGCGTTCCCGCCGTCACTGGTATGTATCACGAAAACCCCGGCGTGGAACTGTACGCTTCGGGCGCCTATATCGTTCCTGTAGCGGACAGCGCCAGAGGAATGAAGGACGCTCTTCCGGCCATGGTTTCTCTTGCCGGGAAGCTGCTGCGGAAAGAGCCCCTTGGGACCGCCGCCGATGAGGGTTACATCTCCAGGGGTATCAGAAAGAACTTTTTCCACGAAACCAACGGCGCCAGGCGCGCTGTTGATATGCTCCTCAAAAAGATCGCGGGAGAAGAGTTTACGACGGAGTACGAAATGCCCGTATTCAAACGGATAACCCCCGCTGCCGCCGTAAAGGAAATAAAGAAAGCAACCATCGCTCTTGTCAGCTCCGGCGGTATTGTTCCCACCGGCAACCCCGATCATATAAGGGTATCCTCGGCCGAGTCGTATGGGACTTACGATATATCCGGTCTCGACGACCTTACTCCCGAAAATTACGAATCGATCCACGGAGGATACGACAGGGTCTGGGCCAATGAGGATCCCGATACGGTCCTGCCGCTTGATATCATGCGCGTCATGGAAAAGGAAGGCGTGTTCAGCAAACTGTACGATCACGTGTTCACCACAACGGGAACCGGAACGGCTGTAGCCAACGCCGAACAGTTCGGCCGCGAAATAGGTGAACAGCTCAAAAAAGACGGTGTCGACGCCGCCATTCTTACGTCCACCTGAGGAACCTGTACTCGATGCGGCGCATCGATGGTAAGGGAAATCGAGGAGACGGCCGGCATACCGGTGGTTCAGATAGCCACCATAGTTCCGATCATGCTCACGGTCGGCGCCAACAGGATAATTCCGGGAATAGCCATTCCACACCCTGTGGGAGACCCGACACTTGGACAGGAAGGCGACAGGGAAGTCAGGCGCGGCCTTCTTGAACGCGCTCTTAAAGCCATTCAGACGGATATCCAGGAACAGACTGTTTTCACGGGCTGAACTGAACATCAGGCCCCTTTACCCGTTTCCTGCCTGAAGGAGGAAGGGCCGCAAGGCCCTTCCTCCTTTATTTTGGGGTTGCGGCGGCCCGGGCGGGGGTATAATGTCTTGTTGAAGGCGCGTTGAATAAAGGAGTATACCATTATCATGAATGACAGAGTGATCGTTTCAAACAACCCCGAGGTATTGAAAATTTATCCAGATGACATCGTGAATGTAGAGGGCACCCCGCTTGATGTCATGCGGAAAGTCAAGGAAATGCTGAGCGAGGGATACATCCTCTGGAGCTCCCCTCTGCCGCCTAACGGCCGGTTGATGAGAAACCCTTTTCGTTCGGTAGTTCTGAAAAAGGGAGATGGCGACAGAGTCGGAGGCAGGGATTTTCTTCTTGCCGAAAACGCGGTCGAACGCCTTGGCCGCAGGAAGTTCCTGGATCCGGAGGGCAAGCAGGGGAAAGACCTGGTCTATATGGACCTGACTCTCCTGAAAAGCGCGCTAAGAGATATCTGAGCTTTAAGGTAAATCCCATTATAGAGAGGGGGACCACCCGTTGGAGAGATGGAATCGACTGGATGAAGCCATTATCGAACGACTTTCCGAACACCCCGGGGAATCGGCGCTCTGGTGGAACGATGAGTGGTGGTGCGGGGAAAGGCTCAAAAACGAGATTCTTAAATGCCAGAAAACACTTTCGGCGGCCGGAATAGCGCAAGGTTCCAGAATTGCCGTATTTGCTCCCAATTCACCCCTTTTGTGGATAACGGCCATAGCCGCCTGGCGTCTGGGCGCGGCTGTTTCGCCGTTAAACGGAAGAGGCGGGCCGGAAGTGATCCTCAATATCGTCCGCCGCATCGACCCGTCGCTGGTGGTCCTGGGTAAAGGTATGGAAAGCGTTGAGGGCATCCTCGAAAACCACAATTTCCCTATCGCCGTTTCGTCTCTTGATGGTGATATGCCCATGGTGAAAGCCAGAATGTCCGAACCATCCGAAAAGGAAATCGCAGTTATTTTCGCCACATCGGGCACCACGGGAGAACCCAAGGGGGTCCCCGTGACCCATTTGAACCTGCTGGATAACTCCAGGGGAGTTCACGAAACAATAGAGGGTTTTGATTCGGGACGGGTCATCATGAACGTTCTTCCCAACTTTCATTCATTCGGGTTTACCGTCTGCGGGGTCTTGCCTCTCCGTTTCGGTCTGCCCATGGTTCTGCTCCCTTCGTTTATTCCACTGGGAAACACCATTGAGGCGCTGCGGAAAACATCGGTCAGCATTATGATCGCCGTTCCCACCATGCTGCCGTTCCTGCTGGGCGCAGTTACCAGGGGAGACATCAACCTCCCCGATCTTGACTATATTCTTACAGGCGGAGGAAAGCTGGACGGAACGCTGGAAAAACGGATCAGGGAAGAAATGGGAGTTATCTGCTTCGAGGGGTACGGACTTACCGAATGTTCCCCTGTGGTTTCGTGCAATCCTTCCGAAAAGACCCGAAAACTCGGGACCGTGGGTCCTCCTTTGCCGGGGTATGATGTAAAGTTAATGGATATCGACGGCGTTACAGAACTGCCTCTGTCGGAAGAAGGCGTTCTCTGGGTGAGGGGGCCTTCGGTTGTGTCGGGATACTTCAGAGCGCCGGCCCTGACTGATGAGCGGTTCATTGACGGATGGTTCAATACGGGTGATATCGTCCGCATCGGCGAAGACGGTTATATCTCTATTCTCGACAGGGCTACTGATCTGGTTATAGTCGGAGGTTTCAACGTATATCCGCAGGAAGTAGAAACGGTTCTCAACTCGCATCCGTCGATAAAAATGTCCGCCGCCGTTGGAATGCCATCGGCTATCAGTGGAGAAGTGGTAAGGGCTTTTGTGGTTGTCGAAGAAGGAGCAGGTGTTTCAAGAAATGAACTGATCCAGTTCGCCAAGGAAAGACTCGCACATTTTAAAGTTCCCCGAAAGATCGATTTTGTGGAAGCGCTGCCCATGTCGGGCGTGGGTAAAGTGCTTAGGCGTGAACTGAAAACAACAAATGACACCCGTCAGGAGTAAACGGCTGACGGCAAGAAGGATACCCCCGATTGTAACGCGTTATCGTTCCATTCCAGAATTGGTTTGCATGACAAAACACAAAATACAGCGTATAATGACACTGCGGACGCTATATATGTTTTTATTTTGACATGTCATGTGAGGGCATGCAGTCATGAAGAAACTTAAGGCTTGTATTTCTGTTTTTGTTGCGGCTTTTATGCTTCTCCCTGCTTCAGCGCATGTTGCTGAATGTCAGGTTTGTGACCTTGAGGAAATGAGAGAAGGAATATACAGGGGGCTCGATAATGCACTACGGGCCCCCTGCGGGTTGCTGTATACCAACACGCAGGAAAAATCATTCCTTTCGGAATCGGTGGGGCTTGAAATGCTTGTCGCGGTTAACGCCGGAGACAGGCGTTCCTTCGACAGGCAGATGGAAATGGTCAAGACCCGCTTCCTGGGGCCTCTCGGACTCATGTACTGGAAACTGAAAGAGAACATGGAGCCGGACGAACCCTGGAACGCCTCCCTGGACGACCTGAGAGTAGCCAGAGCGCTTATCCTCGCACATGACCTATGGGGTGAGCAGGTGTATCTGGACCTTGCGATTTCTATAGGCGACGCGGTCCTGGAGTACAACGTAAAGGACAATGTTCTGGTAGACGGCTGTTCATGGAAAAAAGGCGTCACCGGCAAGGTCAAGGTCGCCGACACCTACGAAATAAGCACACTGGCATACGTGGATGTGCTGGCGATGCAACTTCTTTCGGAACACGACCCGCGCTGGACGCCCGTGCTGCAAAGGTCGTGGGGGGTCCTCGCGGCCGGAGTCTCGCGGAGGGACCTGCCAATGTGGCTTTACGATCACGGTGAATCAATGTACGACGACAAAAGCCCCGAAGACGAGGTCATAGGTAAAATGATGGCCCTGTCGTACATGGCCGAAGGCGGCTTTATCCCGCTGCAGGCGGCGGAGCATGTAAGGCGCGTTAGCCTTACGGGCAGCCTCACGGACAAATTCGGCAACGAGAACATATCGGTAATAGCGCTGATGTCGCTGTTCCTTAACAATGCCGGCTTCAGCGGGGAAGCTATGGATAAGGCATGCAGTCTGTCGGAATTCAGAATGGATTCTCCCGATATCAAGGGATTGCTTGGCTACGAGGAAAGC
>CAZBLL010000122.1:0-5536 GCA_964492625.1 uncultured Synergistaceae bacterium | reverse complement strand
GAGACCGCAATCATCCCGTAGAAAAAGAAGGAGGCGGGAAACAGGAAACAGGAAAGAGGAAACAGGAGGCAGGAGACAGGGGGCGGCAGGAAAGGTGATGAACCCGTAAACGGTCAACGGAAAATTCGTGAACCGTGAGTCGTTAGTCGTGAACCGAAAAAACCAGGAGGCGGGAGGCAGGAGACAGGGAGTTCAACACCGAGATCCTTCGGCTCTGGGGGCCTCAGAATGACAGGCTTTTGATGTTACCCCGGCCGATCGGACTTGGCCGCGACGAGGTCGTATATCCGCCAGTAGGCGGTTTCGGAATGACAAGCAGTCCGTCGGATGCGGGATGTGATGATAACCACGGATGTTCCTATATACTGCAACCTGTCGCCTGCCGCCTGTTTTTTTGAGCTATCATCCCTATGCTGTCGAAATACTTGCCTCCCTCGGCCCGCATCATGGCTATGTCCTGTTTGGCGTAGAGGTTGTCGCAGCGGAGCCATTCTTCCCAGGCCCGGGTGTGGCATGCCTGCGAGTAACAGTGTGTTATCTCTATACCCGATGATTTTCCCCAGAGCTTTTTCCACCATCCTGCAGAGTAGAAGTTCATGTTGTCCTCCCAGAATGGCTGCAGTACTTCGGGCGCGCCGTCGGTAAAGTCGCGCTGCAGTCCGGGGATGGATACGGCCAGAGTCCCGCCCGGAGCCAAAAGCGGCAGAAGATGCTTGTCCAGGTAGGCTTCGTCCGCGCCAAAGTAGTGGTAGGCGTCGACACAGAAAACGGCGTCGAAATATTCGTCGGAGAAGGGAAGATCGTGCGCCTCGGAGTGGATGGGTATTATCCGGTCGTCCAGGCCCAGTTCCCTGAATCTCTGGAAGTTTTCCGTGGGTTCTATCCACAGGTCTGCGGCAAACACCGTTGCGTTGTACTCGGTGGCGACAAATATGGATGTAAGCCCCTTGCCGCAGGCCAGGTCCAGCACGCGCGAACCCGGCTTTACGGCGACCCTTTCGGCCAGGTCCTCGATATGCCTCAGGCAGTTGGGTCCCATCATGTTTTCCATAAGGAAGGTTTCGTCCATCTGCGTTTTTTTACCGAATTTCATTGCCCCACCTCCGTGCAAGTGTTTTGCCTGCTGCTATTATAGAAGTAATACATGATTACCGGATTGGAGTTTCCCCATGAAGATAACGGTGGTTGTCGAGAATTACGCGGAAAAACCGGATGTGCTGGGCGAGTACGGCCTGAGCGTTCATCTTCAGGACGGAAATACCCAGATGCTTATGGATACGGGGCAGGGCGAGGCGCTTATACCCAACATGGCGGCGCTTGGAATAAAGCCCGGAGAAATTGACCACCTGGTGCTTAGCCACGGCCATTTCGACCACACGGGCGGGTTGCAGAAATTCCTTTTGCGGTCGCGAAACATTCCGGTATGGGCGCATCCGGAGTTTGAAACAGGGCATTCGCGTAACCGGGGTGGAGAAATCCGTTTCATAGGCTGCCATTTCAACAGAGAAGCCTTCGATTTCAGGCCCGTCAATGGGCTTACCCGGATAACCCAAAACATCTGGGCCGTTGAGGTTCCGATAGAGCGGCGTGACCCCGACTTCGTAAGCCGGACCGACCACCTGGTGGTCCCGTCCAGAAACGGCTGGGAGCCCGACCTTTTCCCCGATGATATTTCCCTGGTGGTAAAGGGTGAAAACGGTCTGGGCGTGGTCCTGGGCTGCGCGCACGCTGGAGCGGTGAATATTCTGGAAGAAGTCGCGATGCATTTCGGGACCAGGGAGTTTTACACCGTGACAGGCGGAATGCATCTGGGCGCTCAGACCGACGAATATCTGGAGAAAGTTACGGCTGAACTGGTTTCGAGGTTCAGCGTAGCCAGATGGAGGCCGTGCCACTGTTCCGGCATCAGGGCCGCGTTTTACCTGTCTGGCAAGGCCGCTGATGTTTCCTGGGCAGGGGCTGGGACCGTACATACGGTTTAACTGAACAGATCAGGGAGATGTGTGAAATGCTTTTCCGCAAAATGCCAAAAAACGGCGATGAGCTGTCGATACTGGGTTTCGGCTGCATGCGCATGCCGCTCAAAGAGGGCGGTATAGATGAGGAACGGGCCAAAGCGCAGTTGCGCGGCGCCATCGACAGAGGAGTGAACTACGTAGACACGGCGTGGCCTTACCAGGGGGGCGAAAACGAGAACGTCGTGGGCAGGGCGCTTAAGGATGGTTACCGCCAAAAAGTGAAGTTGGCCACCAAACTGCCTTCCTTTATAGTGAACACCCGCGAGGACATGGACTATTTCCTGAACGCCCAGCTTGAGAAGCTGCAGACCGACCATATCGATTACTATCTGCTGCACACGCTGAACGGTAAGCTCTGGGACAGGCTTGACGAACTGGATGTTCTTGAATTTGTCAAAACGGCCAAAGCCGACGGGCGCATCGTGAACGCGGGTTTTTCGTTCCACGGAAAGGACACCGATTTTATAAGAATAGTGGATGCCTGCGACTGGGATTTTTGCCAGATACAGTACAACTATCTGGACGAAAAACATCAGGCGGGAACCAGGGGACTGGAATACGCGGCCTCGAAGGGCCTGGGCGTGGTGATCATGGAGCCGCTTCGCGGAGGGAACCTGGGCGTTGCCCGGGCGCCTGAGCCTATAGCAGAAATATGGGATGAAGCGCAAACAAAACGCTCCCCGGCCGAATGGGCGCTCCGCTGGGTGTGGAATCGCCCGGAGGTGACGGTTGTGCTTTCGGGCATGAACGAAGAGGCGCATATCGACGAGAACCTGGCCGTGGCGGAAAACGCCTTGCCCGGTTCGCTCACCAAAGACGAACTTGCGCTGGTGGAAAGGGTTTCGGAAAAATACAGGGAACTGATGAAGGTGGGCTGCACCGGCTGCGGCTACTGCATGCCCTGCCCGGCGGGAGTGGATATCCCCGGTTGTTTCGATCTGCTTAACAAGTTGAGCCTTTTCGGCAACGAAGAGGAGGCCAGCCTGTTATACGCTGGCAGGATCGGAGGAGTTCTCCGGGCCGGTGTTACCGGTTACGCCTCGCAGTGCGTGGAGTGCGGGAAGTGTCTTGATAAATGCCCGCAGAACCTGCGGATACCAGACCTGCTGAAGGATGTAGCGGCGACTTTCGAGGGTCCGGATCTGCCGGGGAATCTGGAGCGCGCCAGAAAGGTCTTTAACGTTGAATAACAGGTGAACAACAACATATACAGCGGAGCCCGAAAGGGCTCCTTTTTTTTTGCATGAGCGGCGCATTTGACAAAAAACGGAGTAGGGATAAACTGAACACATCTTCCGCCCTTCATCCGTGATGAGCGGCCCGTGGAGGCGCCCGATGGCCCGGGAATTCACCGAACAGGAATATTTTGTCATTCATCTACTTGCGGCGTCGAGCGAGCCTCTGGGAGCGGGAACCATCAGGGAAGAGCTGGCCCGCAACGATATGCCCACTAGCGAGGCGTCCGTGGGGCGTTTTCTGAGAGACCTTGACGCCCGGGGCATGACTGCCCGGATGGGGTTCCAGGGCAGGGTGCTTACCCCGCTGGGAGAGGAACGGCTTTCGGAGCTGCTGTCTGAAAAAGAAAAGATGGTTTCTACGGGAGCGTTTCTGGAGGCCGTAAAGTCGCGAGAAAAGGAGATGCTTCTGGAGATACTGGTGGCGCGCAGGGCCATAGAAAGCGAAATGGCGTGGCTGGCCGCGGAAAACCGCACAGAAGAAGATATGGCGCGGCTGAGGGCCATTCTGGACAGGCAGAACGATCTTATTGAAAAGGGCGAACCCATGGCGTCGACAGACCCGGAGTTCCATCTGGAGGTGGCCCGTATTTCTCGCAACAGGGTCCTTCAGTCGGCGATGGAGATCATCCGCAAAAGCGGCGAGGGCGCCGCCTTTTTCGAATATATAAGAACAAAAGTAGGCAGCCCAGTGGGGTCGGACCACGAAACGGTTTTCAGCGCTCTTGCCGCGGGCGACGGCCCGCAGGCGGCCGCGGCGATGACGGCCCATATAAACAACATCATAAGGGACGTAAAGACGTACTGGACCAGCCATGTCAGAGATATTTCGGGCATAGAAACCGAGCGGAAGGGAGGCTGACCCCGACGGGAGGAACATTGGCCCTTGCAAGGAAAGGCAACGCAGTTCCGCTGCTCCTGAAACGCAGTGAATCAAATGCAAACGACCAGAGGAGGTAGTTTAAGAATGAGAAAGACTATTGCCGTATTGAGTGTTCTGCTGCTTCTGGCCCTTTCGGGCCCGGCTTTTGCGGCCGACGTTGTCAAGATAGGTCATTCCGTATCGCTTACGGGCGGAGCTTCCATGTGGGGGCAGTCGGAGGCAAGGGCTCTGGACATGCTGATCGAAAAGATCAACGAATCCGGCGGAGTGCTTGGAAAACAGATAGAGGTGGTTCGTTACGATAACCGCAACGACGCCGTAGAGTCGGTGAACGTGGCCAGACGCCTTGTTAACGACGACGTGGTAGCCGTTATCGGCCCGGCCCAGAGCGGTAACTCCATAGCCACCGCGCCTGTTCTCGAAAGGGCCGAGGTGCCGATGGTCGTGACGACAGCCACCAACCCCTATGTAACCATAGACCAGAAAACGGATAAGGTGCGTCAGTTTGCCTTCAGACCCTGTTTCATAGATCCTTTCCAGGGCACCGTGGCGGCCCGCTTCGCCATCACCGACCTGGGCGCAACCAAGGGCGCGATCCTCTACGATGTTGGTTCCGACTACGGTCAGTGGCTGGCAAAGTACTTTGAGGAAGCCTTTATCGAAAAGGGCGGCGCCATCGTGGCCAAGGAAGCCTTCCGCACCGACGAGCTCGACTACCGGGCGCAGCTGGGGAAGATCAAGGACCTTGAACCGGATGTAATCTTTATTCCCACCAGCCAGAAGGAAGCGGCCATGGCGGCAAAACAGGCAAGGGACATGGGTATAGAAGCCACCCTTCTGGGCACGGACAACTGGGGCAGCCCCGACCTTATCGACCTGGGCGGCAGCGCCATCGACGGCGGCTATTTTGTTAACCTTACCGATCTGGCCGATCCCGACATTCAGGATTTCGTGGCCGAGTATACCGAAAAGTTTGGCGAGGAGCCGGTTCTCCCCAACCCCGTTATGGCGCAGGACGCTCTTATCATGATCGTCGAGGCCATAAACCAGGCCGGAACCACCGAAGGCGCGGCCGTTGCCGAGAAACTGGCCAACCTCAAGGACCTGCAGGTTACAAGCGGCATATTGACCATAAACCCCGAGGATCATAATCCTCTGGACAAACCGGCGGTCATCCAGCAGGTGGATGTGCCCAACAAGACCTTCAAGTTCGTTAAAAAGTACGTTTCTGTGGAATAATAGGAACACGTTTCCCCTGCCGGGGAGCGCCCCTTTTAGGGGAGCTCCCCGGTTTTTGTGAGCCAGAATACGTGTGAGGATGTGTGGGATGTATTGTTTCTTCAAACTCTGATAACCGGCCTCTCCATCGGAGGCATCTACGCATTGATGGCCGTGGGATA
>CAZBLL010000121.1:0-5540 GCA_964492625.1 uncultured Synergistaceae bacterium | reverse complement strand
CGGTTCCACGGGCGGGGGCGTCAAGACAACCTGCGTAAGCGTCCTGCTGGTCTCCACCTGGAGAGAAATAAGGGGAGGCGGCGACGTGGTCCTATGGAACAGGCGAATACCCAACAGGACCATACGCCGTTCCCTGGCGCTGGTGGTCATCTATACGGGGACGATAATAGCTTCGACACTGCTTATGGCTGTTGTCGAGCCATTTCATTTCAGGGAGATAGCCTTCGAAGCCGTTTCGGCTCTCGGAACGGTAGGGCTTTCCGCGGGGATAACCTCGCAACTTTCGAGTTTCGGAAAAGTCATCCTCGTGGTGCTGATGTTCTGGGGCAGGGTCGGACTTATTACATTCATGTACAGCCTGGTGGACCAAAGCGACAAAGGCAAGGTATCATATACGGATACCTATGTGCCGATAGGCTAGGGGGAGTCCGTAATGGCGGAAAAAAACAAAACGTTTCTGGTGGCGGGCCTTGGACGTTTCGGCCGGGCCGTCTGTGAACGGCTCGTTGAGCTGGAGCAGAGCGTTATCGCCGTCGACAGGAACAGGATTCACGTTGAGGCCATGGCGGATACGGTGGATATAGCCGCTCAGCTTGATATAACGGACGAAGACGCCCTTGTAAAAGCCGGAGCGCGTGAAGTTGACGCCGCTGTAGTAGCGGTAGGTGAAAACATCGAGGCCAGCGTGCTCGCCACCACGATACTTGTGGGGATGAGCGTTCCCTATGTGATGGCAAGGGCGCAAAACGCGCTCCACGCAAGGGTGCTTGCCCGGGTCGGCGCCAGCCGGGTCTTTTTTCCCGAACGCGACCTGGGCCGCAGGGTGGCCGACCAGATGGTGTATCCCGCTTTTTCGGGCTTCGCCATGATTCCCGGAAAGGGTTTTCTCGTGGGCGAAGTCGCCCCGCTTCCCGAGATGCAGGGTAAAAGCCTTGCCGAACTTGAATTTCGAAAACGCTATAATGCCGTCATTCTTCTTGTGGGCAGGGACGGCGGGCAGTTTCTTCCCCTGGCCGATACGGTCATCAGGGAAGACGATCGCCTTCTCATAGCTGGAACTCGCGAGTCGTTGAAGGTGTGGCTGGAGAACGGAGAAGACGGGGAGTCAGAAATTGGGAGGTAACGTCATGGACCAGATCCTTCAGACCGTCGAAAAACTGAGGCAATCTTTCGAAGAGCAGACAGGGCAGATCAATTCACTGGAGGATCTGCAGAAGTTGAGAGTGCAGTACCTGGGGAAGAAAGGCGAACTCACAGGTGTGCTTCGCGGACTGGGTTCTCTTCCCCGGGAACAGCGGCCCGAAGCGGGAAACGCGCTTAACGAACTGCGATCCGGAATAGAGGAACGCCTCGAAAAGAAAGCACTGGAGCTTGCCGAGGCCGAACTAAGCGCCCGGGAGAGCAGCGAATGGATCGATGTAACTCTTCCGCCCCGGGGAAGACCTGCGGGAGCCATCCACCCACTGCGCCAGGTGATGCACGACGCAATCGATATTTTCGCATCGATGGGTTTCACGGTGGCGTACGGCCCGGAAATGGAAGACGATTTCCACAACTTTGAGGGCCTGAACATCCCGCCGCATCACCCTGCGCGCGACATGCAGGACACGTTCTATCTGGAAAACGACCTGCTCCTCCGAACGCATACATCTCCCGTGGAAGTTCGCTCCATGCTGCGCTGGGGCGCTCCTTTGAGGGTCATTGTTCCCGGCAAATGTTTCCGAAGGGACAGCGACCAGACTCATTCCCCCATGTTTCATCAGCTCGAAGGCCTTCTGGTCGATGAAAACATATCCATAGCCAACCTCAAGGGGTGTCTGGAATTCTTTGTAAACAGGATATTCGGCCGTCCGCTGGCTGCCAGATACAGGGCCAGTTATTTTCCTTTTACGGAGCCGTCCATCGAAATGGATGTAGAGTGCGTGGCCTGTTCTGGAAAGAACCCTTCATGCAGCGTGTGCAAGGGGACCGGCTGGCTGGAGATATCTGGTCTCGGGATGACCCATCCCAACGTTCTCCGGGCCGGAGGTATAGACCCGTCACGCTACAACGGGTTCGCGTGGGGAATGGGGCTGGACAGGATAGCTATGCTGAAGTATGGACTCAACGACCTCAGAATATTTTTTGAAGGCGACATGGCCTTTTTGACTGGAGGGCGGAACTGATGCTTGTCTCACTGAACTGGCTGAAAGAACTGGTGGACATCGACGCCGATCCACAGGTTCTGGCTCGCCGCCTTACCGATACGGGAGCCGAAGTCGAGGACACCGAAACTCCGGCCCCCATGTTCAGGGGCGCCGTTACAGCCCGCGTCGAAAGCCTGGAAAAACATCCCGCAAAGGGGGGTCTTCTCGTAGCCCGGGTCAGCGCCGAAGGCAGAAAAGGCGTCTGTGTTACGGCTGCTACAAACCTTGCCGCAGGTGATCTGGTCCCGTGGGGTCCTCCCGGATGCACCCTCGCCGACGGCGCGGTGCTTGGACCCAGGGATTTTGAGGGCGTCGTCAGCGACGGCATGATGCTTTCGGCCGACGAAATAGGTTTTCCGGACCTCGCGGCGGAGTTCGGTATCCTTAGACTGGACTCCGACATGCCTGTCGGAGTGGATGTCCGCAAGGTCCTGGGCCTCGACGACGTTGTTTTTGACGTCGCAATAACGCCCAACAGGGGCGACCTGCTCAGCATGACGGGTATGGCGCGCGAGGTGTACGGCGTGGTCGCCGATTCAAAACTTAAAAGATACGACCTCCCCGTCCCGGGAGACAACCGCACCTGGTCAGTAGATTTCAGGGGCGTTACACTTTCCGACCCGGACTGCCCCGTTTACGGTCTGGGGCTGGCAACGGGTATACGCATAGCGCCTTCTCCGGTTTCCGTCCGGATGAGGCTCATTCTTGCGGGGATGAGACCCATAAGCAACATTGTAGACGCCACCAACCTGATGATGCTTATGACAGGCCAGCCGCTGCATGCTTTCGACGCAGACCGTCTTCCCGCCCCCGAGATTACCGTGCGCTCAGCAAAAAACGGAGAAACGATCGTTACCCTGGATGAAAAGGAAAGACTGCTGACGGAAGACGACCTCGTCATAAGCAGCGGGGGCGAAGCCGTAGGGCTTGCCGGTGTAATGGGAGGCGCAAACAGCGAGATATGGGAAGGCACCCGCAACGTACTTCTGGAATCGGCTCATTTCAGAGGCCCGAGGGTCAGCCGCACCTACAGACGCCTGGGCCTGGCCAGCGAGGCGGCTTACAGGTTCGCGCGCACGGTTGATCCGAGCAAGGCGGAACCCACACTAAAGGCCACTCTGGCGCTGATGGACCAGTGGGGGGCGGCGGATGTGGAAGGCTGGATGATCGAGGGAACAGCTGATGTCGCTCAGCAGCACCCTGTGGCCCTGACGCCTGAAAAGCTCGAAAGATATCTGCTTGAAAGCGATATGGACGAAGCGTCCGGAATACTGGAGCGTTTCGGTTTTGCCGAAACCGGGAGGGAAGGAAAAACCAGATGTTTCCTGCCCCCCTCGTGGCGTCCCGACGTAGCCATAGAGGAAGACCTCATAGAGGAAGTAGCAAGGGTTCGCGGTTACGACGATATGCCGGCCATCCTGCCTGCTGTGCTTCGCACGCCGGGGGATATTACGGACCGGATGCGGGCGGAAAGAGCTCTCCGGGGCGCGGCTACGGGCCGCGGGTACGTGGAAACGGTAACTTACAGTTTTGTGTCGGTAGAATCCATCCGCCTGCTCTACGCCCATGAACAGGACGACAATCTGATCATGTTATCAAACCCTCTCAGCCGGGATCAGGCGGTAATGCGCCCCTCACTCGCGCCGGGGCTTATCCATGCCGCTGCGGAGAATTTTCGCAAGGGATGGCGAACCTCCGTAAGACTGTTCGAAACCGGTATGGTTTTTGGTCCAGGTGAAATAGGGAAAGCCGAAACGATAAGAGCAGCGGGCGTTGTATGTCCGGGGAGAGACACCCGGTCGCCGTGGGGCGAGCAGCAGACCGACGATTTCTTTACGGTAAAAGGCGATGTTGCGGCGCTTTGTGAGTCTCGACATCTGACGCCGCGCTGGACCAGGGGGCTGGAACCCTTTGGCCATGAGGGGCAGACGGCCCATCTATGGTACGGTGAAAGAAAAATGGGCTGTCTTGCGAGGCTTAAGCCCTCGATAGAAAGGGATCTTGACCTTCCGGCGCCCATGTACTTTTTTGAATTCGACATGGAACCACTCATCGCCAACCCGCTTGCATCCTTTGGCGCCGGGGCGAGGTTCCCCGCCGTACACAGGGATGTCGCCCTCATCGCCGCCACAGGCAGGGAGTCGGGCGAGATCAGAAAAGAGATAGAGGAGCTTGCGGGAGAATTGCTCGACTTGGTAGAGGTTTTCGATATTTACGAAGGAAAAGGAATTCCCGAAGGCTCAAGAAGCCTTGCATTTTCTCTCGCTTACAGGCATTCTGAAAGAACGCTGCGCGACGAAGAAGTCGACGACATCCATGAAGCGCTCAGGAAAGAACTGTCGGCGCGCGGCTACACCCTTCGGTGAAAGGAGCGTCGGTCGTGCTCGAGCATATGGAAACCTTCGAGAAACTGGTTGAAAAAACCCTGGATACCCTCCGTGAGCTGAAAAACGAAAGAGATTTACTCAGGGAGGAACTGGAACTGACCAAAGAGGTGCTTGCCGAAAAGGAACAGGAAGTCCGTGACGTGGAACAAAGTCAGCAGCAGCGCATAGCTGAACTGGAAGAGGAACGAAGCCGCACGGAAACCCGTCTGCAGGAACTCCTCGAAAAAATGCGACCGCTGGTGGAAGATGGACGCGGAGAATCCGAAACGGCGGCTCAAACATCGGAGAGCGAAACAATGTTTCCCGGCTGTGAACCCGCAGAACCATCTGCATGGCAAAATACCGACAAGGAATCGGAAAATTCTCATGAACAGGAACGTCACCACGGTGGGGACGATGATTTTCAGCAGGGAGAATTGATCAATCGCTTCTGAACGGAGGGAGGTCGGCGACGTGCCCGAGGAGCCCCGACGCGAGTATGTAACGCTGGGCAAAAAAAGCTACGCCATGCTGACCCGGCTCGACAGGGAGCGTTTCCATCGCGTGGCCGACATGGTCAAGGAGAGCATGGGCGATATAGACGACAGACTGGAGCAGGAGGAACGGCTTGTTCTCACCTGCTTCAGCCTGGCTTTCTCACTGCATTCCGCGTGTGAAAAACTGCGCATTGAACTGGAACCCGACACGGACAGGACCAGATGACACTTGCGCTGGGAGTCGATATAGCAGCGGCGCTGCTTCTTGCCACGCTCTGCATCAGGGGATACCTCAGGGGATTCTCCGGAGAGATCATATCTCTTGCAGCAACAATCGGGGGATTTTTGCTGGCGTGGAAACTGTCTCCGCTGGTAGCCGCTTTCATCCTCGAGTATTTCGAACTTAACCCGGCCCTTGTTCAGATAGCCGCGCTGGTGGGCATCTACGTAGTTGTTCTGCTGGCCGGCGCATGGATATGCCCCATGGTGCG
>CAZBLL010000120.1:0-5628 GCA_964492625.1 uncultured Synergistaceae bacterium | reverse complement strand
GCAGGCAAGCTGCTTGGGGAACTGGACTACCCCTGGCCCGTGGGCACTATTGTGCTGCAGCATCTCGAAAGGCTCGATGGTTCGGGTTACCCGCACGGTCTTGCGGGAGACGATATCTGCATGGAAGCCAGGATACTGGCGGTCGCCGACGTGGTCGAGGCGATGTGCAGCCACAGGCCCTACAGGCCCGCAAAGTCGCTGGTCGAGGCGCTTGACGAAATACGTAATGGCCGCGGTGTAAAATTTGACGCCGATGCGGTAGACGCCTGTCTTTCACTTTTCGAAAGCGAGCGTTTTTTGTTTTAGATATCCTGCACCGCAAAGCATCAGGCGCCCCGGGCGCCGTTGAAGTCGGCGGCGCGAATTTCCCCAATGTGCGCCCCGGCCTGAGACGATACGAACCGTCCCCCTGAAGGATTTTCCCCCCCGGTTACGCGACGCACGCCAAACCCGAAAAACACCGGCAACAGCCGCCCCTCCTTGACAGCTTGGAAGGGCGGCTATATTATTGCTTTGATACTGCAGGATTTGCGTCATAAGACGTTTCTGATGCAAGAAATGCAACATATAGAATTCGGCGCTTCATTTTTCCGCCATCAGAAAGGAGGAACGCAGAATGGAAAAGGTTCCCGTTTCCACCTGGTTGTTCATCGCCATTCCGTCGCTGGTAACGTATGTCGTCGCAATATACTACTACGTCAATTACAGGGACAAGTGAAATACCGATAACAGGGAAAGGGGGATATTTGAATGCTTTCTGTTGGTGTAAAACATGTTCTTCAGATATTTGTAGTTGTCTATCTTCTGTTTTTGCTCGGCGTGGGCTATTTCGCTTCTCGTAAAATGAACAAACTCGAGGACTATCTGCTCGCTGGCCGCGGCATCGGCCCCTGGGTTCTGGCCTTTACGTTCAGCGCCACCGGAATGAGCGGCTGGCTGGGGCTAGGTTTCGCAGGTTATGCCTACCGGGCGGGTTTCGAAGGCGTATGGACCATGGTCCCAAGCGCAACGATCGGCATCCTTCTCAGCTTCATCCTGGTAAGCAAGCTTATAAGAAGATATTCTGAGCGAGTGGGCGCAATTACCGTTCCCGACGTTCTTGAGAGCCGCTATTACGACAAGACCCACATATTGAGGGCTATCTCGGCGCTTATTATCCTGGCCGCCTCGATTGCCTACGTCAACGGGCAGCTTGTCGCTGTAGGCAAGATATTCAACACGGTACTCGGCTGGAAATACAGCACGACGATCCTTGTTGCGGCCGTGATGTTCGTTGGATGGACAATGCTTGGCGGTCTGCTGGCAATTTGCTGGACCGACTTTATCCAGGGCATTCTGATGGTGATAGGCTGCACCCTGGCCGGAGCTTTCGCAATCGCGCTTTCGGGTGGTCTGGGTAACCTCTCCGTAGATCTGGCCAAGGTGGCGGCTGTAGATCCCGGGTTCATCATTTCACCCTGGGTAAGCATGCCGGTCGTAATATACGGCGTATCACTCTTCCTCGGTGACGGAATAATGAGCTGGATAGGCCAACCCACGCTAATGGTGCGGTATATGGCGGCCAGAGACACAAAGACATTGACCCTTTCGGCGGTGCTCGCCGTGTTTATCCAGTCGGTACTGTTTTTCGGTACGTTCCTTGCCGCGCTCTACATGAGGGCCAGGTTCCCCGAGGCTTCCATGCTCCCAATGGGCGGCGACACGGAAACGGTTCTTATCCAGTTCTTCGCCACCATGACACATCCCATTTTCGCCGGTATTTTTATCGGAAGTGTGCTGGCGGCCATAATCTCCACGGCGGATTCAATGCTGATAATGGGTACTTCCACCATAGTTAACGATTTCTATATCCGCATCATCAACCCGGATATGGATCAGAAGAAGGCCGTTACACTGGGCCGGGTCGTGACCCTGGCCCTGGGGGCGCTGGGCGTAGCCCTGAGTCTGCGCGGCGGCTCCGTGCTCTGGATATCCTGGTTCGGCTGGAACACCCTGGGGCTTTTCGGCGGACCGGTCCTTCTCGGGTTGTTCTGGCCCAGGGCCACCCGTGAGGGCGCAATTGCCGGCCTTGTCAGCGGGTTCATCCTTCTGGTCATCTGGGGCCCGCTGCATCTTGAGTCTTCACTTCACCTGTTCCAGGCATTCGTTGCCTGCGCGGCCACATATATCGTCACATGGCTGGTCAGCCTTATGACCAAGGCGCCGCCTCAGGAAATACAGAAACAGATACAGGACATCAAAAAGTGGGAGCCTGCAGGACAGAACAGCCAAGCCTGATCCTGTGCATATAAAGTAAGTGCGGGGGCCGAAACCTTTTCTGCAGGCCGTTCGGCCCCCGTTGCCTAAAAGTTGTAATTTACCTGTAAAGGAGAGGCAATGTATGACGCACCCAGTTTCCCTAGCAGCCGTACAGATGCAGTCAACAGCAGGAGATAAAGCGGCCAACATGGCCAGGGCGGAACAGAATATACGTAAAGCCGCCGGGGATGGAGCCAGCATCATATGTCTCCCCGAGCTTTTTCTGACCGGCTATAATCTTTCCCGCGATGCGTTCATAAAGAAATCCGAGACGCCGGACGGCCCCATGGCCGATCGGCTTCGCGAGCTTACCCGTGAACTTGGAGTAATGGTGATAGCGCCTTTCCCCGAAAAGGGTCCGGAGGCCGATGAGCTGTTCAACTCGGCCCTGGTTGTGTGCGAGGGCGAGGTGCTGGGTGTTCATCGCAAGGTGTATCTGTGGGGAGAACAGGAGAAATCCATCTTCAGCGCCGGAAACTCGATGGATGTTTACAGGTCTCCCTGGGGGACAGTCGGGGTGTTGCTGTGCGCCGACGCCGAATATCCCGAGCCGCCCAGGATACTGGCGCTCAAGGGAGCCGAACTGTTGTTTGTGCCTTCGGTATGGAGCGTTCAGGCCAGGCCGAGATGGGATATCTTTTTGCCCGCGGCCGCGTTGGCCAACCTCTGCTATGTCGTTGGAACCAACACCATCGGAGACGGCGTAAGAGGCGGTAACTGCGGGCACAGCAAAATTATTTCGCCTTACGGTGAAATAATCGCCGAAGCAACACAGAAAGATGAAACGCTGCTCCTGGCGGAGGTGGATATGGACAGGGTGGAAGTCGCCCGCGAGGAACTTCCGTACCTAAGGGATATAAAAAAGGGGTTTTCCGAAGGGCTGATCTAGGCGCGGCCGGGAAGGGGATACATGAAAATTCTGGAGATCGCAGTTAAAAAGGAAGAGATTCCGGTTGTTATCGAAAAGTACTTTCGCTCGGAGGATGTTGTCTCCAAAGCCATATTTCCCTGTTTTGCACCTGTAAGGTACTTTGAGATCGAAACAAAGATCAAGCGGGCGTTCGGTCTTGAGCCGCGTATAATAAAGCAGCGGTTTTTCGTGAACATGACGACGGGTGAAATATTTCGTGTTCCCTCCCGGCCAGAAACCACAGACGCAGTTCCCTCAGGGGACTTTATAGCTCCCGCCCTCATCGCAGAAGAGAGGGTCGAAAAACAGGTACTGCAGCTTTCCATGAGGCATGTGACTCGGTATTACAGGTTTTTCTGGAGGCCGGAAGTGACTGTCACGGCAAGAGAGGAAATGCATATCATGCTTTGGGCGGTGGAAATGGAGCACCCGGCAAAACCGTCCAGCCTGTTCATAAATGCCTACAGCGGCCAGGTTTCGAAGGTCCCGGCCAACCTGCTCTCGGAGGTTGCCGCGAGTTAAAAAGGTCTCTCGCCCTTCGTGTAATGTTAAGATGGGACTGTATTCCGCTGAACCATGCGGAGGACCATCCGGGCAACGAAAAATGGATTCGAGAGGGCGGAAAACCGTATGCTGCTGGAGACCATAAGAGAAAAGCTGCCGCTACTGACAGCGGGGCAGTCGAAAACGGCCAAATTCCTTTTGCAGAATACAAGAGAAGCGGCCTTTATGACGGCGTCGCAGGTGGGCGACAGGGTGGGTGTCAGCGAATCCACAGTGGTGAGACTGGCCGTCAGGCTGGGGTATCCGGGTTATCCGGAAATGCGCAACGCGCTTCAGGATGTCCTTATGGAAAGGCTTACCACAATGGACAGGCTGAGAAAATACGGAGAATCGGGAGAGGCCGCCAATTTGTGCCTCAAGGCGTTCAACGACGACCTTCAGACCCTCTCTCAGGCCATTTCGGAGTTTCACAGCCGGGATGTGGAGCGTCTCAGCGAAGCGATACTGGCTGCGGACCATATATATATAGTGGGACACCTCAGTTCCAGGGCGCTGGCCTATTTTCTCTGGTACTACCTTCTCTGGTTTTTCCCCAACACTCACCTGGTGGACATAACATTCTCGAATGAGGCGTTCGTAAACGCCACACCCAAAAGCCTGACCATAGGGATCAGTTTCCCTCGATATACCAGATGGACGGTCGAGGCCCTGAGAAACGCAAAGAAACAGGGTCTGGTCACCGCGGCCATTTCAAGCGATTACACGGGACCGCTGGCCGAATGGTCGGACATCGTGGTAACCGCACCGTGGAACCCCCTTTCCTTCATCGATTCCTTTACCGCACCAATGAGCCTGATAAACGGCGTTATTCTTTATGTAGCCCAGTCTCTGGGAGAAGATACGGTGCACGAGAAACTGGAGAAACTGGAGAAACTGTGGCTAGAAAACAATGTTTACGCGGAGTAGAAAGAGGGCCAACGGAAGCCGGGGTTATGCAGTTGAGTTCCCGTTCGATACTTTTCCAGGGGTTGCCGAAGAAGATGCCAGGAAAGCGATATGTAGATGGACAACAGGGGGAGTTCTTTCACAAATGAGGGTTGCATTCCAGTTAGTGAAGGTGTACACTATCACAAAACAGGAGAGACAGTGTCAGTGCAGCCGGAAAAGAGAGCAGACCTATGAATAGAATTCACAAAATGGGGCATTCCTTTCTTTTTGAAAGGGGAACATGGACGGCTCAGGGTTTTTTTCGCGACGGAGAAGGGCGAACGGTGCAGGCTTCCGGTAAAGTGGAAGTAAGCCACGAGGGAGATATCTGGATCAACGAAGGGTACATGGAACTGGAGACAGATTCACCCGTCAGGCTGCGCAACCGTTACGAAATTGTTCCCTTTCTCCCCGGGTCGGATACTACTACCTGGACGTCGAGCAACCCGGCTTTGGGAAAGTTGACGGGGAAGTTCATAATAGCGGGAGATTCCATACTTTCTTCGTATGTTTCAGAAGACGGAAAATACGAAGGAACCGAGTTCCTTAAAATGATAGATTCACGCACCTACGCCAACAGGGGGGCCCTGCTGACCAGTGGAAAGCTGGTTTCCATCTGGTCCGTCACCCTGAATCGCATATAGAGTTTGCTGCATCATACTACCTCCTTTCGCAGAAGAAGGGGCCCCCAGGGGCCCCTTCTCTGTTTGTGTCTCTTTACTATGTCCATATATTACGGATATCATTCCTTGCTGTCATTTCAAAGCCTGGTAAGACGTGAGATGGGAGACGTGAGACGTGAAACGTGAGGCGTAAGGCGTGAGGCGTAAGGCGTGAGGCGTAAGACGTGAGGCGTAAAAGCCTGTTATCCCGAATCCGCCGGCTGGCGGATGAGGGATCTCGGGTTTGTTCTTGACTTCGCGGTTCAC
>CAZBLL010000119.1:0-5673 GCA_964492625.1 uncultured Synergistaceae bacterium | reverse complement strand
TCCCAACCAGTTCATTGTTGAGAAGTTCGGTATAGACCCTTGCGTGATGAAATCCCAGATGCCCGACTCCGATGACCCCAACCCTGAGCGGGTCCATACATATCACTCCTTCAGTGGTGCGTTCGTTCTAGTCGTCACTATAAGTATTCTCCCACCAGAATGTCTGTTTGTGGCCTTTGGGTCTTAAAAAACCGACAAGTACGTTTCTTCTCTTCGCATCGCCACTCCGGTAGGAATAGAAAATATCCCTGCTACACGAGGTGCAGTATTTGGAAAGGGCAATATTGGATGGCTCTATCCCCGCCTGAACAAGTTGACGGACAATCGTCCCCCCGATATCAAACGTAACGTTCTCCCCCTCCCTGTCCCAGCAGAAAGACGGAAACCGCTTCATCCCCTCCCTCGTCCAGGGGTCATCGACCCGCCTGTCATAACAACACTGGCCAACACCTGGGCCGACAAACGCAAAAAGGTTTTCCCTTTCGTTTAAAAAACGTCGTTTCCGCAACCGGTTCAACACAGCAGACACAATCCCCCTGCAGGCGCCCCTGAAACCGGAGTGCATCAGGACAAAGGTTTCGTCAGACCCTCTATTTAACACAACAACCGGAAAGCAGTCGGCGAACCGAAGCGTTGCCACAGCGCCCGGGGACCACGCATATACCGCATCCGCACTGGGCCTGCAGGGCAGAGACCAGAGAGGCAAAGCGTCTATCATAGCGGTCCCGTGAACCTGAAAGGGACTGATCGTGACAGGTTCGTCGCTGTCCCTTGTCAGCAATTTGCCGATCGATCCCGGAAACGCTGAAAATTGATCGGCCAAACGCCCTCTTGCTATCAGGGAAACAGAAATACGTGAGCGTTCTTTTCCCGGAAAATCATAGAACAGGACCCTGTCGTTTCCCTGTTCCGCCATCCTGAAGGCCGGGGCGCTCCGATTCATTCGCCTTCCATCACCAGGCGGCATTGACCTACCAGGTAGAGGCTTCCACAGCATAATATCGTTCCTTCCGATACCGCGGCCTCGTTCATTGCCTCGATTACATTGTCTCTGGCGTCTACCTGGGGAATACCGGTTCGCCCGGCGATAAACGCCGCCATATCGTGTGACGGAAAACACCTTGGATTACCGGTTATACCGGCGCATATGACTCTGGAACCCAGAAAAGGAATAAAATCAACTGACGCGCCGATATCCTTGTCTTTCATCATCGCCCATACAACAGTAACATCACATGGGCGGATACCGATGTCGCGAAGTGCGTTCACCAAAGTTTCCAAAGCGTGAGGGTTGTGCGCTCCGTCCAGGAGCACTCTTCGCCCTTTCCATTTTCCGGATTCCAGCCTTCCAGGCCAGAAACAACCGGCTACGGCCCGCATGACGTTTTCGTCACTGACGCAGGAATAAGGCTTTCCCGCCAGATCGACAGCTGCGATGGCGTTTACGCAGTTTCTGATCTGGTGCCTTCCCGGCATGCCGATCTCAAGTCCCTCCAGAGTTCTGCAGGGTGTAACACAATCAAAGATGCTTCCCCGGACGCCCTCCTTCACAGGAGAGGTTACCGTGCATTCTGAAAGCACCCAGCCCGTTGCCGAACGCATCGAGCATACTTTTCGGAACATGTCATTGAAAAGAGTCCTTCCGCCAGCGAAAACAGCTCTGCCCGATCTTCGGATAACCGACATCTTCTCCCATGCTATCAGTTTCTCGTCGTTTCCCAGATATCGCGCATGATCCATAGCAATGTCTGTAATAACCGTTACGTCAACTTTCGGGTGGATGGTCGTAGCATCAAGCCGTCCTCCCATACCGGCCTCCAGAACGGCCGTATCGACTTTCAACCTTGCGAACATCAGGAAAGACAGGGCGGTCATCAGTTCAAAAAAGGAGGGGTACAGCATCCCATTTGGCCATACCCGCAAAGCGGCCTCTATTTCCCCAAGTTCCTCTTTCCAGAGGGACGTGTCCAGAACAGCTCCGTTCAAACGTATTCTTTCACCGACACTCACTAGATGCGGACTGGTGTAAAGGCCGGTCCTGAAACCGGTCTTTTGAAGTATCGCGGACAGAAAAGCCGCTGTAGACCCTTTCCCATTCGTGCCAACAACATGAAAAGCCCGGAATTGCCTTTCCGGATGTCCCAGGTTTGAAAGCAGACAGGACAGACGCCCGAGACCCGGCAGAATTCCGGGGTTCGCCAGTTGCGTTATTCGACCCTCTATTTCGGTGAACCCGTCCCTGTCGGTTTTCATCTGTCGCTTCGTATGCGGCTACTCTTTTTTCAGGCTTTCCATGTTCCTGGAGATCATCTGTATCCTTTCTTCCATTTCCGACAGCCTTGTTCTTTCTTTTTCAACCACTTCGGCGGGAGCCCGCAAGATAAATTTGTCGTTTTCCAGTTTTCTTCGAGAAGCCGCCACGTTTTTCTGTACTTTCAGTTTTTCCGCAGCCAGTCTTTCCAGCTCCTCTGTAACATTGAGGATTCCATCGATCTCAAGGAATATCTCTCCTTCCCCAAATACCGCTGTAAGCGTCTGTGCGGGCCGGGGGGCTGCTTCCTCAAGAAACAGGATTTCTTCCACCCCCGACAGAAGAGATATCATGTCCTCCTGCTGCATAAAACTGTCCATGTGTTTTTCGCCGTTGACTGCTATGAAGGCCCGCGGAGCCTTTTTCTGCGGGTGGATACCCGCTTCAGCTCTCAGGTTTCGGAGCCCTCTTACGATTTCCTGCAAAGAGGCCATGTTTTCGGCGGCTTCGTCGGCGCCGGGGGGGCTTGCCGCCCCGGGCCAGGATGATTGTTCTATGGACACGTCCGGCTGTCCGAATCCGAAAGCCCGCCATAGTTCTTCCGTTACAAAAGGAATAAAAGGATGAAGGAGTTTGAGTGTATCCCTGAAAACAATGGAAACGACTTTTCTGGAAGCCTGTTTCCTGTCTTCCCCTTCTTCGCCGTAGAGAGCCGGTTTCACCATTTCAAGATACCAGTCACACAGTTCGTTCCAGAAAAATTCGTAGAGCGTTCTGGCCGCCTCGCCGTAAAAATATCCGTCAAGCCGCTCTGTGACCTCCCTCGATACATCTGCAAGACGCTTCAGCATCCACTTATCGTGCATCCTGAGCGAGGCGCCGGAAAGGTCGACGGGCGCCGTGTTGTCTCCGCCAATGTGCATCAGCGCGAAACGGCTGGCGTTCCATATCTTGTTCATGAAAAGCCTGTAGGTCTCGATTCTCTGCGTGCTCAGGAAAATGTCCCGCCCCTGAACGGTAAGAGCTGCAAGCGCCATTCTGAGTGAATCAGCCCCGTATTGCTCGATTATATCGAGGGGATCGATGACATTACCCCGGGACTTGCTCATTTTCTGCCCATTTTCGTCCCTTACCAGAGCATGAATATAGACATCCCGGAATGGAACTTCTCCCATGAATCGAAGGCCCATCATTATCATCCTGGCGACCCAGAAAAACAGGATATCAAAACCTGTCGTCAGCAGGCCCGTTGGATAGAAAACCTCCAGTTCCCTTGTTTTCTCGGGCCAGCCCATGGTTGAAAACGGCCACAGAGCACTGCTGAACCATGTGTCTAGGACGTCTTCATCCTGAATGATGTCGGGGCTGTTGCACTTTTCGCAGACCTGGGGATCCGTTTCGGAAACAGTGATATGTCCGCAGGACGAGCATGTCCACGCCGGAATCCTGTGTCCCCACCACAACTGACGTGAGATACACCAGTCTCTTATATTTTCCATCCACTGGAAATAAGTGGTTTCCCACTGTTCAGGGATTATCTGTATCCGCTTGTCGCGAACAGCCTGTATGCTTTCCTTTGCGAGAGGCCCGGTTTTGACGAACCATTGTTCCGAAAGGTAGGGCTCGATCATGGTGTCGCATCTGTAGCAATGCCCTACGGCATGCTGGTGTTCCTCGATTTTTTCGAGCAGTTCTTCTTTTTTGAGAAGGTCAACCACTTTGTTCCGGGCCTCGAAACGGTCCAGTCCCGCGAAAGCCGAACCTGAAGACTGACTCATCATGCCGTTTTCGTCTATGACCTGAACGCTTTCGAGTCCGTGGCGCTGTCCCACCAGAAAATCGTTGGGGTCATGCGCCGGCGTGATCTTTACAAGGCCGGTTCCGAATTCAGGGTCGACCATACTGTCCTCTATAACGGGAATTTCTCTGCCGACAAGCGGTACTACCACCGTTTTGCCTATAAATCGGGAGTTTTTGGCGTCGCGCGGGTGGACCGCTATGGCGACGTCTCCGAGAATAGTTTCGGGCCTCGTTGTAGCAACGACCAGCGAACCATCACCATCGGTGAAAGGATACTTTACGTAGTAGAGGTGTCCCTGCTGTTCCAGGTGCTCTACTTCAAGATCAGAAAGGGCGGTATGGCACCGGGGGCACCAGTTTATGATATATTCTCCCCTGTATATGAGGCCGTCTTTATAAAGCTTTACGAACACCTCGCGAACTGCTTTCGAAAGCCCTTCGTCCATGGTAAAGCGCTCGCGTTCCCAATCGCACGAAGCGCCCAGCTTTTTGAGCTGATTGATGATACGGCTGCCATACTCCTCTTTCCAGGCCCACACTTCTTCGACGAATGACTCTCTGCCCAGATCCTCTCTCCGGAGGTTTCTTGTCCCCAGTTGCTTTTCCACCACATTCTGAGTAGCTATGCCGGCGTGGTCGGTTCCCGGAAGCCATAGAACGTTTTTACCACGCATTCTCATATAGCGACAGGTGATGTCCTGAAGCGTGTTGTTCAGGGCGTGTCCCATATGAAGGGAGCCTGTCACGTTAGGGGGAGGAATAACGATACTGAAAGGTGGATTGTCGCTTTCAACATCACCCCTGAAGAGCCCCTGTTCCAGCCACCATGCGTACCATGAGTCTTCGATGGGTTTGGGGTCGTAGTTTTTTTCAATTGTATCGCTCATTGAAAAGCCTCCCTTGCAAAAAGTCGAAAATCAGCGTTCGGCAATGCGGCCGGTTCGCCAGAGTTCCTCGGGCAGCAGATCCAGATGGTTTTCGATAAGACGAACCGTTTCGTCAACGCCGAACTGTTTTTCGGCCGAAACCGGTATGGGGTCATACATGGACCTCAGACCATCGGAGATATAGGCCCGAACAAGGGGATTGTGCTTGCCCCTGGATATCTTGTCCGCCTTGGTGAAAAGAACCTGAACAGGAATGTCCTGATCGGCGCACATTTTCTGGAGTTGTCTGTCATTCTCCAGCATCCCGTGGCGAAAATCAACGAGATGCACCATAACCTCCAGCGACGTCCTCTCCAGTAGATAGCCCGTTATAAGATCGTTCCATCTGTCTCTTTCTTGTTTGGAGCGTTTCGCGTATCCGAACCCGGGCAGATCTACCAGAAAAAACGGTTTTTTCGCCGTTATCCGATACCGATTGATACTTCTGGTTTTGCCCGGAGTCGAGCTGACCTGGGCTATCTTTCGATCAAGAAGAGCGTTTATCAGAGTGGATTTCCCGACGTTGGAGCGCCCCGCAAATGCAATTTCGGGAAAAGACTCGGCGGGAATATCATCCGGAGCATAATAGGTCCCGTCAAGCTCCGCCTTCCAACGGTTTTTCATTGGCCTTCTCCTTTTCCAGCGCAACAGCCAGCACATCTTCCATGGTATCCGCGTAGTGCAGGGTTAAACCCT
>CAZBLL010000118.1:0-5685 GCA_964492625.1 uncultured Synergistaceae bacterium | reverse complement strand
ACCGGGAATGGGGTCGGTAAGAACCATGGGTATTTCCATACAGAGAGCCTCCGAAGAGGAAAGGCCGCCCGGCTTCATGAACACGATATCCGAAGCCGCATAGTGGCGTATCATCCCATCGACAAAACCCTCAACCCTGACTTGGCCGGAAGCAGCATAACGTTCCTCCATCCTGGCGGCCAGTTTGCTGTTGGTTCCGCAGATCACCGTTATACGCATACCCGGATATCGAGACAACGAAGCTACAACCTCCTCGACAGGCCCCACTCCTATTCCACCACCCATGACAAGAGCCACCGGCTCCGAAGACCCATATCCGAGCATTTGTCTGCATTCTTCTCTTGAGGGAGGATCCGAATATTCAGGCGCCACGGGGATCCCGGTCTGATATACATTGTCCGTATCAAGCCCGTCGTATTGATGCTGCAATACCGTTTCGGGGTCAGGAACGAACCACCCGGAAAAGGAGGGATTGCGGTGGTATACGTGGCTCAGGAAGTCGGTGTTGACGTAATAGACGGGGACGGGGGGCTTCATTACTTCAACCAGCGCCTGGGCGCCGAAAAAATGAGTAAAAATCATTGCGTCCGGCCTGAACTCGGCAACCTGTTTTCTGAGGTTTGAAAGATTGAGCCTTTCTGTCATTTCGTTGACCGACGCGATAACCCCATCCCGGGCCGCAGGATCGTCGGTGGAGTTATAGAAATAACCCCAGAGTCTTGGGGCTTTTCGAACCATTTCCAGATATGACCGCGTCAGCATTTTCCTTACAAGGGGAGTAAGATAATCCAGTGTATCCAGGCAAATGATCTGGCTTTCCGGCGACACTATTGAAAACCAGTCAAAGAGTGCTCTGGCGGCCGTTTTATGACCCGTACCAACGGAAGCATACAGAATAGCCGTTCGCATACGACGCACCCCCAGGTGTTTGATAGAATTGTTCACAACAATTATAGCGTCTTCGAAAAAAAGCGCTTTGTTTTCCACATACTGTGGAAAACCCTGTGGATACGCTTATATCCTTTATTTTCAGGTATGGTCATAAATGGTTATATATTCCAACTATTCCCGCCCTTTGCAAAAAATGCCTGTTTTAAAGGCCTACCGGCTTATCCACATAGAAATCACAGGTTTGTGGATATGTGGATAACATCTGTGGATACTTCTATGGTAGTATTGGGCCTGCACTACATATCTGTCCGGGGTGAAACCAATGACCGAAGAGAAAAACGATATCTGGCAAAACCTTCTTAATATCGCCGCAGATAGTCTTCCCAAGGGCGCAGTCGACATCTGGCTCAAGACATGCCTTCCCCTCTCGCTGGAAAACGGCGTGCTTTCGCTGGATGTTCCCAACGTATTCGTTCGGGAACAGATACAGAACCGCTTTCTGGAGCAACTGGAAAAAGTAGCCACGGAAAAAGGGCTTCTGAACTCTATCACGCTTCAGGTTGGATCGGCTGTAAGAAAAGGAGAACTTCGCAGGGCGGAAGAAATCAGCAAACCGGCTGAAAAGATAGTTCAGGGCCTGAACCCCGACTACAAGTTTGATTCTTTCGTAATAGGAAAATCAAACCGTCTGGCCCACGCGGCGAGTCTGGCTGTAGCCGAATCACCCGGCATAGCATACAACCCTCTTTTTTTCTGGGGCGGCGTGGGACTGGGAAAGACGCACCTTATGCACGCCATAGGAAATTATGTATCTATAAACATGGATCACTCGAAAGTTGCCTATGTCAGTTCGGAAAAGTTTATAAACGAATTCATAATGTCAATACAAAACAATAAAACCCATCTGTTCAAATCCAAATACAGGAACGTCGATGTACTTCTTATCGACGATATACATTTTCTGGCCAACAAGGAAAGCACACAGGAAGAATTTTTTCACACATTCAACAGCCTGCACGATTCAAAAAAACAGATCGTTATAAGTTCGGATAAACCCCCGAAGGACATACACCATATAGAGGAGCGCCTTGTCAGTCGTTTCGAGTGGGGTCTTGTAACCGATATACAGCCTCCCGACCTTGAAACCAGAATAGCAATATTGAAGAAAAAAGCTCACACCAGAAACTACGATGTGCCCGACGATGTTTTTGATTTTCTTGCCCAGAATATTCCAAGCAATATACGTGAACTGGAAGGTTCGCTGAACAGCGTCATGTTCTTCGCCGACCTCAACCACGAGAAGCTCACCGTCGAGAACGCCGCAAAGTGGCTGAAGGACGTGATACGCCGATCTACAAGGGGACCCATAAGCATAGACCTGATACAGCAAATGACGGCTGAAACGTTCAATATTCCTGTGAGTACTCTTACAAGCAACAAGAGAACATCCGAAATTGCGCTGGCGAGACAGGTTGCAATGTACCTGAGCAGGGAAACTACCGAAACAAGTCTGCAGCAAATAGGTTATTCTTTTAACAGAAAGGACCATACAACCGTTTTACACGCATGTAGAAAAATTGAGGAATCACTCAAAAAGGACGCAAGAATAAAAAGTATTGTGGAAAACATATGGGAAAAGCTGTGAGTAGGGTTGTGGATTGTTGTATCTTGTCCACATATAACAACTCTGTTTAGTGTTTTTCAGTGGATGGTGTGGACAGATAAACACATTTTTGTCGCCTTCTTATCCACAGCCATAAACCCTTTGTTTTGCTCTTTTGTAGTCTTTTCCACATAATTCACCCCTTTACTACTAGACCTACTGTTCTTTTCAATATATAAGAAAGAGATAGAGGGGAGTGATCTGTTTGAAACTCCTGGTCGAAAAATCCAGGTTTCTCAAATCATGGCAGTTGGCGGAAAGAAACGCGGGACAGAAGAGCACCATTTCTGTACTTTCCGGGGTTAAATGCGTTGCTGCGGAAGAGAGCACTACGTTTATGGCCACGGATCTCAAAACCTCCATTTCCTGTAACGCTGAAGGGGTAAAAGTACTGGAACCGGGAGAAGCTGTATTTCCCGTGAAAGTTGTAGGTGAATTGTTCAAGAAAGCGCCCTCAAAATCATTTGAAATTTCAGTGGAACAGGGAAAAGCACGTATAGAGGCGGGAAAAAGTCTTTATTCATTTACAACATACCCCGTTTCCGAATTTCCCAGTCTCCCTGTTGCAAAAAATGCCAACCCCTTTTTCACAGCGGAAAACGCGGAATTGATGAGAATACTGGAGGAAGGAACTTTTGCCGGTTCCCCCGGGGAAGAATTCCCCCAGTATCTCAGCGCAGGATTGTTGCAGAAGGAAGAAAGCTACATGAGAATGGTGGCGACCGACGGCAGGAGACTTTCTCTTTCCCGGGGTGTGATAGAGGGAGAAGGAGAGGATGAACAGGTACTTCTTCCGCTGGGAGGACTCAGGGAACTCCACAGGGCTCTTGCCTCCATGGAACCGAATGCCGAAGTAAAAGTGTTCAGGGATGAAGCTCAGGCCTATTTCAGGATAGATGAAATGGAATTTTCCGTAAGAAGGGTGGAGTCCAGATTCCCTTCCTATGAGAAAATTCTGAATTCCGACCATACTACCTGGATGACCGTAGACAGGGAATCTTTCATGGAGGCCCTCGACAGGGCCGACGTTGTAGTCAGGGATTTCAGCAGAATGGTTGTTTTTACTCTCTCGCCGGGGGGAAACTGCATTCTGAACGCAAGGGCGCCCGAGATAGGTGAATCCAGCGAGGAAATGGAAGCCACGATAGACGGAGAGCCGCTGAAAATAGCTTTCAATGTCCGTTACCTGCTCGAGGGTCTCAAGGCTCTTCACGGAAAGAACGCCCATCTGTCGTTCAACGGACCCAATGGACAGATGACGCTTTCCCGGCCGGGAGAGGAAAGCTTTATGTATGTTCTGATGCCGATAACCCTGCCGGAGGAGGAAGAGGTCGCGGAAGAAACGGAATGAACTGCATATCGATACAGTGGAAAAATTTCAAAAATCTGAAGCCCCAGCGCCTGGACCCGGGTGAGGGGCTTCATTTGCTTTACGGTTCCAACGGCGCGGGCAAAACAAATGTACTGGAAGCGCTGCATGTTTCAATGGGGTGGGGACCGCTTGACGGAGGCGCTGGTGAACTGGTGAACTGGGATAAATCGGAGAGAGGAGCGCTGATAGCAGCCGAATTCAGGGGAGAAGAACAGGTTGACGCAACTATAGGGTTGAAAAAGGGCATCCATGTGAAAAAAAACGGAAGCATTTCAACAGGTTCTTCGCTGCGTACATCCATACCTTCTCTGGTTTTTCTTCCAAACGACCTTTCTCTTGTGGAGGGCTCGCCCTCCGTAAGAAGAAAGTTTCTGGACAGGCTGTGCGCGCTGCTTTTTCCTCTGTATGCTACAAGGCTCCATGGGTTCAGAAGGATATTGAGACAGAAAAATTTTCTGCTGAAAACCGGAAAACCGGTACATTCGGCCAACAGGGTAATGGCTCCGCTGGCTTCATGGATATGGTCGCGCAGGATGGCGTCGACGGACCTGCTGGCCGCCGGAATGGAAGAACAGAGGCGCCTTCTCCCCGGTCCACTCACGGTCAGTATGGCGCTGGGAGCACCGGGAAAAAGGGACGATCTTCTGGAGGAGTTCTGGTATTCCATACGCCTGTACGGATCCAGGGAAACGGAATTGAAAACAAGTGTGGTGGGACCTCACAGAGACGACCTTTTGCTGGAATGCCGCGGAAGAAACGCTTCGGAACAGTTCAGCAGGGGTCACAGAAGAAGGGTTGCGCTTTCCCTGCTGCTTGCGGCCGCCTCAGCCGTGGAGACAAAACTGAGGAGAAAACCGGTTCTGCTGCTCGATGAAATAATGGCCGAACTGGATATGGACGGAAGGAAAAGACTTCTCGAATCCCTGCAATTGGGCCAATGGCAGACCTTCGTTGCCTCTGCTGAAACGGAAATGCCGCGATGGCCCGGAAGCGTCTGGAATGTGCAGGGGGGAACGGTGGAACCAGGGGAGATGTGAAACAGCTCATGACACGCGAAACCGGAAACGAAAATTTTTTCGACGTTATTGTCATAGGAGCCGGACACGCCGGATGCGAGGCCGCCCTTGCCGCCGCTCGCATGGGGGCCAGAACACTTCTTTTGAACCTGTATCTGGACAACATGGCGCTCATGGCCTGCAATCCTTCAATAGGGGGACCCGCCAAGGGGCATCTCACTCGAGAGATAGACGCGCTGGGAGGAGAACAGGCGAGAGCTTCAGACTCATCCACACTGCACATGCGCTGGTTGAACACATCGAAAGGCGCCGGGGTGAGAACCCTGAGGGCTCAGTGCGACCTGATACTTTTTCATCAGTGGTACAAGGTAGCATGTGAAAAACAGCCCAACCTTCACCTTGTGCAGGAAGAAGCCACGGACCTCTGGATAGAAAAAGGGAGGGTGCGGGGAGTAAAAACCCGCACCGAAAGCGTTTACCGGGCCAAAGCCGTGATACTGACCACAGGTGTCTATCTGGGAGGAAAGGTCCACATCGGGCTTGTCAATTTCGCCTCGGGACCCCTGGGACAGATGCCCGCGACGCAACTGGGCGCTTCACTCAGAAAGGCCGGCTTCTGTGTGGAAAGGCTCAAGACCGGGACAACCCCCAGGATACACGCCGACTCGGTGAATTTTTCGGGACTGGAGCCGCAGGAAAGCGAAAACGAACCACTGGCTTTCAGCCATTGGGGAAACAAAAGG
>CAZBLL010000117.1:0-5690 GCA_964492625.1 uncultured Synergistaceae bacterium | reverse complement strand
CTGGACGTATGGCGGAGTGAACCCGGAAAAGTGACAATGCCGCGGGGGGACTCGCTGACGGATGTGCTGGGAAGAGCTGTTAGCGCCGTATCCGACATTTCGGCGGCGTGCGGCGGGAGTGCTATAGCCGTAGTGACCCACGACGCCGTGCTCAAGGTGCTTCTGTGCAGCTGGCTGGGCATGGATATTTCGGCCGGTTTCTGGCGGTTTCAGCTGGCCAACGCCAGCATATCCATTGTTGAACTCGAAAAACAGGGCGCAAGGACTCCATTGATAGGCGACGCCTGCCATCTGGGCGACCCTTTCGAAAGGCCCGAGCAGAAAGGGCTCTAGCCCCGGGGGAAACGGCCCGTGTGGACAAGCCGATGCCTCCAGTGTATGGTGATAGAACGTCAGTAATCTTGCTCTGGAGGTGGAGTTTTTATGGATCAACGGCTTGAATTGCTCCGGTCTCTCGCTGTTGAGAATCAAACCAAGATGGTGCTTCTTGTGATGGACGGCCTGGGAGGCCTTCCATCAGAAAGCGGCATGACCGAACTTGAAAAAGCCATAACCCCTAACCTGGATGAAATGGCCGCTCATGGCGAAACCGGGCTTCTGGAGATAGTCGACACGGGGATAACACCCGGAAGCGGCCCGGGGCACCTGGCGCTGTTTGGATACGACCCCCTGCGCTACAGGATAGGCCGGGGCATACTTGAGACCCTGGGTGTAGGCGCCGAAGTGGAAAAGGGAGAGGTCTGCGCCAGGGGTAATTTCTGCACGTGGCGCGATGGGGACATAATAGAGGATAGACGCGCCGGGCGCATTCCAACCCCGGAGAGCGCGGAGATAGTGAAAAAGCTTTCGGAGTCGATAAAAAAGATCGAAGACATCGAAGTAAGGTTCTATCCCGGAATGGAGCATCGCTTCGCGGTGGTTTTTTCGGGGGAAGGCCTGAGCGAGAAGGTTGCCGACGCGGACCCGCAGCACGAGGGGCGCCCCATGAAGTGGGCCAGGGCCCTCGATTCCTCGGGAGAAAAGACCTCCCGTATCGCAAACGGCCTTATCCGCAGGGTGCGCGAGGTGCTTGGAGACCAGCCCACAGCCAGCGGCTGCCTTCTTAGGGGTTTCTCCGGTGTTCCGGATATCCCGGCGATGCCGGATCTCTATTCCATGAAAGCCGCCGCGGTGGCCTCCTACCCCATGTACAGGGGGCTTGCCAGGCTGGTGGGCATGGATGTTCTCGAGGCGGGCAGGACCGTAAAAGAGCTTTTCGATACAGTGCTTGCCTTCTGGGACGCCTACGACTATTTCTACGTTCACGTCAAATACACCGACAGCCGCGGAGAAGACGGCGATTTTGAGGCCAAGCGCAAGGTCATAGAGGAAGTGGACCAAATGCTGCCCATTCTTACGGACATGCGGCCCGAGGTGCTTGCGATTACGGGAGACCACAGTACTCCCAGTGTGATGAGCGGACATTCGTGGCATCCGTCGCCGGTGCTTCTTTCGGGATCGCATCTGCGGCCCGATAACTCCCCGGCGTTCGGCGAGAGGGCTTGCGCACACGGCGGCATGGGCCGCATGAAGGGCTACAAGCTCATGGGGCTGATGCTGGCCCACGCCGAGCGGCTTGCCAAATTCGGGGCCTGAACGGAGTGATCTTTTTGCCGACCGAATCGAACATTACCATTTCAGATATAAGACAACTGGGCGAGGGCGAGCGCTTCAAGGCCGTTTTCGCAGTGGCGGGTTCAAGGAAAAGAGAGGACAAGAACAAACGGCCGTTCTGGGAGATAAGCGTCATCGACTCAGAGGGCGCCCTGGAAGCCAAGGTATGGTCCGACGGCAAATGGTGGGACCTGCGAGGAGGCGAAAGGATACCGGTAGACCCTGTTTCGCTCGATCTCCCCGACGATCTTTCAAACCAGCCGATAGGCGTACGCGGATATGTTTCGGTTTTCAAGGGCAAACAGCAGTTTCAGTTCAGCGAGATATATTTTCTGGATGCAAAAACACATCCGCTGAGTTCTTTCCTGCAGCGTTCGCCCGTACCATTGAAGGATATGGAAAAAGAATTCGGTGAACTGACGGCGTCCTGCGGCCAGCCGCTGGCCGGGTTTCTTGAAAAGGTATTCAGCGGCGACCTTTGGGAAGCGTTCAGGGACGCGCCGGCCGCTGTTTCGCATCACCATGCCTACGTACACGGTCTCCTGGAACACACGCTTTCGGTGACCCGGTCGGCAAGGGCGATGGCGCTGGCCTACTCGGAAAATTATCCGGATATCCGCCCGGACATAGCGACCGCCGGGGCGCTGCTGCACGATCTGGGCAAGCTCGAAGCGTACAAACTGGACCCATTTCCCGGAATGACTGTGGAGGGAACTGTAATAGACCATATAGCGTTGGGATACTCCACATTCAAGAACCTTGCCGGGGAACACGGCCTAGATGAAGACCTGGCCGTCGCCCTTGGGCATATAATAATCAGTCATCACGGCCGAAAGGAATATGGTTCGCCGGTGCTTCCGGCCACACCGGAGGCGCTTATCGTTTCGTCGGCCGATGAACTGGATTTCATGATGTACTGCTGGAACGCCGCTCCGGAGAGTATGAACGGAGTAAAAGGTATTTCCGATTATCATCCTTCGGCCCAGCGGCGATTCTGGAAACCGGCTCAGGCCGCAGTCGGATATTCGGAGGGATAATCAATTGGGACAAGTGTTCGCCGTTTCCACGCATGACGAGGGCAGAAGACTGGACAAGATCATCAGGAAGCGGTGGCCCGACCTTCCGCTGGGGCTCCTTATGAGGGAATTCCGAAAGGGCCATGTCAGGGTGAACGGCCGCAGGGCCGACTTCAAAGACAAAATGCAGACCGACTGGCAGGTGTCCGTTCCCTGGGACGATGAACCCAGAGGGCCAAAGGCTGCGCCTACAGGACATGGCGGAGATATCGAGATACTCTATGCCGATGGTCAGGTGTGCATCGTCAACAAGCCTGCCGGAGTTCTTTCCCAGCCCGATACCGCCGGAGGCGAAAGCGTGATCTCCATGGCGGCGGCCGCGCTGCGCTGGAAAGACGTTACGTTCTCGCCCACGCCGGTGCATCGGCTCGACCGCAACACGTCGGGCGTTCTGGTCCTGGCGCTGGACGGTCAGTCGCTCCGCGCTCTCAACAGGGCCTGGCGGGAAGACGATGTTTCCAAACAGTACATGGCGCTGGTTTCTGGAGACGCACCCATTGCCGGTGATGTGGAACTGTCGCTGGAAAAGGACCGCAGTAACAACATTGTAAGGGTGGTTTCCGGCGGCGGCGACTACGCCCTCACCAGATACCGCAAAATGGAGGGAGACGGCGAGATATCCCTGCTTCACGTGGAGCTGCTGACCGGCAGGCCTCACCAGGCCAGGGTGCATCTTGCCTCTACGGGACACCCGGTGCTCGGCGACCTCAAGTACGGGGATCCGGAGATCAATCACAAGTGGAGACAGCGCGGCGTAAGCAGACCCATGCTGCATTGCCGAACCATAGCGTTTAAAGATTTACCTGAACCGCTGAAACACCTTTCGGGAAAGCATTTTACCGCCGTACCGCCCAGGGATTTCATGGATGTAGTGAAGTCCAGGGGTTGGCGTTTATACGGTAGAGGGGTATAATAGCTTTTGCAGGAACACAAAAACCGGGAGGAGAAACCATAATGTCCGAACGTGTTCTGGAAATCAGCGAAAAGGCAATGGAGGCGCTGCACAAAATGGGCGACGAGGCCTTCGTTATTATTCGAAGGCTGGGTTCCGGCTGAGGAGCAAGGCAGGCCGCCCTCGTCGAGAGCGGCAAACCGCCGAATACTGAAGGCTACCTGAAGCTGGAAAAGGAAGGCGTCACCGTGTGGACGCCGGGTGAAATATCATTCCCCGACAACGTGGTGAGAATCGACAAAAAGGGTTTTCTCTGGAACACCTATCTGGAGGCCGACCTTCCGATAAAACCAGGAAGGGGAGGTTGCGGGGGGTAGACCGCAACCGGTCAGGCAAGTAAAACAGGCCGGGAGACTCACCGAGAGTTTCCCGGCCTTCTGTTGTTTTGGCCGTTATGAACCGACGCCCATGCGCTTGACAAGATAAATATTTCACATAAACTTGAGAAGCCCGAAAAGGGTATAATATTGAGCAGGCGCGTGGTGGAGGTTTGAACTGAACCACAGGACGCGCATGGTTTCTACGGGAGACGGTAAAAGCCGCCTGCCGGAATAACATAATTCAGTTACTGGAGGGATTCTTGTGAGTTGGGTTGATGATATTCTGGACAAGCATGTTAAGGCCAAATGGCCCTGGCAGACCGAGTTTATCCAGGCCGTGACGGAATTCGTGAACGCCGTAAGGCCGGTTGTCGAAAGCGACACTGTCTACCAGAAGGAACGCATTCTCGAACGCATTATCGTACCGGAACGCACAGTGGTTTTCCGGGTTACGTGGCAGAGAGACAACGGAGACATCGAAGTCGACTACGGATACCGCGTCCAGATGAACAGCGCCCTCGGCCCCTACAAGGGCGGTTGCCGCTTCCATCCCAGTGTCGTTCTCAGTATTCTCAAATTCCTCGCCTTTGAGCAGATCTTCAAGAACTCCCTCACAGGTCTTCCCATGGGCGCCGGCAAGGGCGGCAGCAATTTCGATCCCAAGGGCAAATCAGAAGACGAAATTCGCCGTTTCTGCCAGGCCTTCATGACGGAACTCTACAGGTACATCGGTTCGGATGTCGACGTGCCGGCCGGCGACATAGGCGTAGGCGCCCGCGAGATCGGCTACATGCTGGGCCAGTACAAGAAGATCGCCAACCTTCATGACGGCGGCGTCCTGACCGGCAAGACGGTAGGCTGGGGCGGAAGCCTCGTGCGCACCGAAGCCACCGGATACGGCAACGTCTACTTCGCCCAGGAAATGCTCTCTACCAAGAGCGATTCCTTCGACGGCAAAACGGTCCTCATCTCCGGTTCGGGCAACGTGGCCCAGTACGCCTGTGAAAAGGCCACCCAGCTTGGCGCAAAGGTCATTTCCCTGTCCGATTCCGCCGGCTCCATCATCGATCCAGCCGGTATCGACGAGGAGAAACTGGCCTTCATAAAGGAACTCAAGAACGTGAAGCGCGGCCGCATCAAGGAATACGCCGATAAGTTCAGCGGCAGCACATACCTTGATGGCAAACGTCCCTGGGGCGCCGAAAAGGCCGATATCGCCCTGCCCTGCGCCACACAGAACGAACTTGTCCTCGACGACGCCATGGCCCTGGTGAAGAACGGCTGTTTCTGTGTTTCCGAGGGCGCAAACATGCCCACCACCCTTGACGCCACAGACTACCTGCTGGCCAACAAGGTCATGTTTGGTCCCGGTAAGGCCGCCAATGCGGGCGGCGTCGCCACCTCAGGCCTCGAGATGTCCCAGAACAGCATGCGCTACTTCTGGACCCGCGAGGAGGTCGACACGAAACTCCACAACATCATGGTGAACATCCACAAGAACTGCCTGGACAGCGCCGCTGAGTTCGGTTCACCCGGCAACTACGTTGTTGGCGCCAACATCGCCGGCTTCCGCAGGGTTTCCAAGGCCATGATCCAGCAGGGATTCTAGATCCCGAACGCCTTCTACAAACAGCAAAAACGCACCACCAGAAAGGCAGGGCCTGAGTTTTTTTATGTAAAGATTGGGTT
>CAZBLL010000116.1:0-5716 GCA_964492625.1 uncultured Synergistaceae bacterium | reverse complement strand
TCCCGTGCCTCCGGTGATGAGAAGAGTTTTGTCTTTAAACACGCTCATTTATCTGTCTTGTGTGCGATTTCCTGGATCAGAGAGTTCAGCCGATCCATGTATTTCTCCTTTGAAAAGTTCTCGTCGTAGTAGAGACGGGCGTTTCTTCCCAAAGTCAATGCATTATCTATATTATATGCGAATTGACGAATGATATCTGCCAGTTTCTGATAGTCTTCAGCGGGAACGCAAAGTCCGCAATTGGCTCTGTCTATAACTTCACGGGTTTCTCCATCTATGGCTCCAATTATCGGTTTCCCTGCGGCCATATAGGATTGGACCTTGTTAGGGAGAGTATAGGAAATAACCTTGTTTTTTTTCAGAGTTATCAAAAAAGCGTCTGCCATTTCATAGAACCTGGGCATTTCAGTAACCGGATGCCTACCATGGAAGATAATGTTGGATGTTCCAAGTTCAGCGGAAAGCTTACGGCACTTGTTCAGGGAGGAGCCATCTCCAATAATGTGAAAGAAGATATTTTTTTCATCTTTAAGTTCATTGGCTGCAAGGATGATAGTATCAACACTCTGCATTTCGCCGATGTTTCCCGCGAACACGAGGTCTAACGTCTTCTTGTCAGTGCGGGCGGCATCGATCTTTTCAAAAACCTCTTCAGCATATACCGGGAGATGAGAGATAGCTCCGCTGATCTTCAGAGTTTCTCTGAAGTATTCCTCAAATAGTTGTGAGCTCGTTAAAATTAGGTCCGCATTAACATATATCCACCAGCTCAGGAAGAGGAGCATTCGGTATAGGAAGCTATCCGGCGAAAACCCAGCCGAGGCGATACTCTCAGGCCACAGATCATGGCAGTAAATGATCATGGGTTTACCCGAAAGCTTTTTTTGCAGGATTCCCGGCAGCGCCATGGTTACGGGTGAGAGCTGATAAACCAGGATCAGGTCAAAGTCCCGTTTCGAAAAAAGGGTTTTCAGGGAGGCCGAAATAGCAAAGGTCAGGTAGTTCAGGGTCAGGCGTAAAGAACCTTTTCCCCTGCCTAGTAGCCACGAGCGAACAACATGTACGCCGTTTATCTCTTCTTTCCGTTTCTGGAACCATCGATATTGTTTCTCCACAGTTCCAGAAGGGTAATTAGGAAGGCCCGTGAGCACTGTAACTTCATGTCCTTCTTTTGCCAGTTCAAAGCAGATGTCATTTACACGGAATTGTTCAGGGTAAAAATACTGGCAAACAATGAATATTTTCATTGTTTGACCTGTGAAGGTTTTACGGAAGCTAAATACTCCTCTACCTCTTCTTTGATCCCCTCATCGAAGGCAATGGGATCGTAGCCAAAATCCCGCGAGGCGTCCTCATGATCGAAGGCCTTGTCCTCCTGCATCCGGAGTACTTGTTCCACGGAGATGACCGCACTTTTAAAGAGTGCGTTGTAAATTCTAGCTCCGAGGATGGAGACCCACAAAGGCATCTTCACGATGATATTATTCCTGCCCAGCTTCTTTGAGACACATTTCACCAGGTCTTTATAAGTGATCGGTGATCTCCCCGAAAGGTTATAGTCGCGGTTAAATGTCTTCTCCCGGTTTTCCAGTATCTCAAAATAGGCATTGCCCAGGTCGCGAGCATGGACCGGCTGCATGAGGTTGTTTCCCTTCCCGAAGAGAGGGAAAAATTTGTGTTGGTATAGAAAATCTACAAGTTTGTACATATTTCGATCCCTTGAAGAACCATATATCATTGTAGGGCGAAGGATGGTTATTCCCATCCTGTTGCGCTTTTGTAAAACTCCGTCCTCAATTCGTATGTATTCTTCGGAAGCGCTTTTATACTTTGAGTACCTCCCGGTGGTGTGTACAAGAATAACCCACTTTACGTCAGTTTCCAGCGCGGCCTCGACGATATTTTCGGAAAATAATATGGAGGAGATGTGAACTACTGTGTCCACGCCAGACAGAGCATTTTTTAGAAAAGAGAGGTCATCTAGGTCACCTTTAACAACTTCAAGGTCGATAGAGCAGTCCTTGAAAAGAGATGTGTCGCTGCCATTGCGCACGGCACAGCGGATCGGGCCTGGAAAGTTCTCTTCGACAAGCCTTTTAAAAAACCATCTACCGGTGTGGCCGGTTATTCCTGTTACGAAAAGCATAAGCTTGCCTCCCAAAGAATTAGCCGCTTATTTTCGAATACAGCAGTATCCACAACACGCACAGAAATGCATATGTCAGTATGAAGATGGGTAGAACGTATTGTTGAAAAAGACAAACCAGTATGCAGATTGATCCTGTTGTCGTTAAAAAAGAAATTGCTACCCTTTTGTGGTCGAAGCCACTGATGACGGCTTGCTGATAGAGATGTTCACGGTGTGCATGGGTCAGGGCTTTCCGCCGCAATATTCTTTTCAGCAGGGTCAGAGTTGCGTCTACGATGAAAACAGAAAGGAGGACTCCCCAGGTCAGGATCGGTAGGGTCCCATGACTCTCTGTGTAGAGGGCGAAGGTAAATAAAACAAAGCCCAGAAACCCGCTGCCAGTGTCTCCCATGAAGATCTTTGCGGGAGACCAGTTCCATATCAAAAAGCCCAGAACGCAGGCTCCAAGGCCGAAGAGAGACAGAGAAACGGCAGGGGATCCTTTAAGAAAAAAACCGGCAGCCAAGGCTACTAAAAGAGTTTCTCCAGCAGCAAGGCCGTCGATGCCGTCCATGAAGTTGTACAAGTTTATCGCCCATACTCCGCCAACAAGAGCAAGCAGGTGGCCGAACATGGATAGTCTCAGTGTTACAGGGCCTAATGCGAGTGTCGGCATTCCGCCGATCTGGTAGAGAGCCCAGATCACAGCAGTTGACTGAGCCGCAAGGCGGAGGGAAGCGGAAAGACCCTTTCTGTCATCCAGCCATCCTGATGATGCAATTATGATCCCACCACCAAGAATAGAGAGCCAGAGGTTTTTCTCCTTGGGAAAAGAAATGAGGCAGAGAATAACAAGAGCGAGGAAAAGAGCCACAAACACGACTCCGCCTCCTATTGGCGTAGGGGCGGTATGAGAGCTGCGTTCATTCGGGATGTCAAGGATATCCTTGTTGTGGGCATAAGCAATGTACTGCCTGGTTCCAAGCCACGATAAAAGAGTCAGCAAAATAAATCCTGGAAAGAGAAGGAAAAAGTTCACTGGAGAAACTCCAGACATGAGGATATTGGTATCAGCATCTTCCTTCCACCTTGTCTTTTCCCTCTTTTGTGCTGTTGTTGAACGCGGGGACGATCCTCTTGATGGACGCTCTTATCTCCGACGGGTCGGAGGTTCTGGCAGTGTCCAGAAGTTCTTCAAAGATGGATGCGAAATCATCCTGTAAAGATGTTTGAGGGGCTATGAATATCTTGTCGTGGTGTGTGCTTTTAGTGCCCTCTTCGGAGGTGAGGATCTCCTCGAAGAGTTTCTCACCCGGGCGGATGCCCGTGTAGGTTATTTCTATATCCAGGTGGGGCTCAAAGCCCGAAAGCTGGATGAGATCCTCGGCAAGGTCCTTGATCTTCACTGGTTTGCCCATGTCCAGTACGTAGACGCTGCCGCTGCCCTCCATGGCCGCAGCCTGGAGAACCAGTTGCGAGGCCTCGGGTATGGTCATGAAGTAGCGGGTCATCTCCGGGTGGGTGACAGTTACCGGGCCGCCCCGTTTGATCTGTTCCTTGAAGAGGGGAATCACGCTGCCGCGGCTTCCCAGGACGTTGCCGAAGCGGACAGAGACGAATGAGCAGTTTTCAGGCGCCCGGGAAGATGCGTCACGGACGACCATCTCAGCGACCCGCTTTGTGGCTCCCATGACGGACGTGGGGTTCACGGCCTTATCGGTGGATATGTTGACGAAACTTTCCACGCCGAACTCCAGAGCCGTTTCAGCCATTACTTTTGTTCCCCCGATGTTGTTGAGAATGGCCTGGTCGGGGTTTTTTTCCATCATTGGGACGTGCTTGTGGGCTGCCGCGTGGAAGACGACCTGGGGGCGATGTTTTTCGAATACCATGCGGATCTTTTGTTTGTCCCGGACGTCGGCGACGACGGTCTCGCGGGGTACATCGGGGAACTCTCCGTTGAGGGAGTGTTCCGCCTCGAAAAGGCTGTTCTCACCCCTGCCCAGCATGATGATGAGTGAAGGGGCGAACCCGCAGGCCTGCCGGACGATCTCCGACCCGATGGAGCCTCCCGCGCCCGTGACGAGGACACGTTTCCCCGTTATGTACCTTGAGATAGAGTTCATATCAAGTGAGACCTGGTCCCTTCCCAGGAGGTCGGCCACGTCTACATCTCGTATGTGGGATATTGAAACTGCTCCTGAGAGGACCTCGTATATCCCGGGAACGATACGATACCTTAAACCCGCTTTGTTTGCTGTGTCGACAATTGTTCGAACCAGCCCGCCTTCGGCCGAGGGTATGGCTATAAGCAATTCTTCGATATTCCTGGCCTGGGCAATGTGCGGGATGTCCTTGATTTCGCCGTGAACGGATATACCGTTGAAAACGGTCTGCTGCTTGGATTTGTTGTCGTCGACGAACCCTACAGGCTCCAGGCCCGCCTCGGGGTGGCGGAACATCTCACGGGCTATCATTGTGCCCGCTTCGCCCGCGCCCGCGATAAGCACCCGCTTTGGCTGGATGCGCCTCTGGGAGTGCTTGCATTTTTTTTCTACGATCATCCTTGCGCAGGCCCGCATAAAGGCCATTACGCCAAATGTGAGAACTCCATCGATAAACGGGATGCTGCGGGGAATACGGTATTCGTTTGCGACCAGGAACATGGCCGAGGCAACCAGCAGACCGTAAATAAATATCGCCTTGAACAGATGCAAAAGGTCGCGCATGCCCGAAGAACGCCACGAGCGCCAGGGCAGATGGAAAACCCACTCCACAAACAGCAGAGATGCAAGCGATATGGCGACGAATACGCCCACGGAAACGGAATAACCGTTGAGGTTGCCGTCAAGGCGCATGAGAAAGGCTACAACAGAAGCAACGACCCCTCCGAACAGAAGGTCGAGTATTAACTTGCAGGTGAAAGAAATTTTGAATCGATTCACGTAATACCCTCGGTTTAAGAATTTGATACTGAATAAATTATACAAGGTAGTTATACATGCAAAGATTTTTTGACGCAACAGCCGAAACAGGAACTACAATAATATTGTATACTCTGGGGAACAAGCAACATTCCTTGTTATGGTGGTTTTTGCTATACTTTAACCTGTTGCATTATATTATGACATACTTAGCGCGCAGGGGGGAAGCAACATGCAGGTACCTTCGCATATTTTTAGGGAATACGATATTCGCGGGAACGCTGACGAGGAACTGACAAACGAGACGGTACGGGCGATAGGGCAGGCTTTTGGGACATTTCTGGCCCGGGAGGGTGTTGGCGCCATGGCGGTGGGCGGCGACGTGCGGCTTTCGACGGAGCGTATACGCGAGGCGATCATCGAAGGCGTTACGGCGGCCGGTGTGGACGTGGTGGATATTGGAACGGCCACTACTCCCCTGCTCTACTGGAGCCTGTTTAACCTTGATCTTGGCGGAGGCGTGATGATAACGGGCAGCCACAACCCCAAGGAGTTCAACGGGCTGAAACTTGCTTTTGGCAAAACAACGCTTTACGGAGACCAGATCACGAATATTTGCAAGATGATAGAAGCCAACGACTTTGACTGGGCCGCAAAGCCGCGA
>CAZBLL010000115.1:0-5740 GCA_964492625.1 uncultured Synergistaceae bacterium | reverse complement strand
AGGGGCGTCGGTGCAATGGAACGAAGAATCCAGATGAAGAAGATAGCGACAATCGGGGTACTCTGCGTTGCCGTCGCAACGATTGTCATGATCGTTCCTTTCCGTACGGCCTGGGGAAACGACCACTCACGTGTGATCCTTGAAGCCGAGCGCGTGGAATACGACCAGGCCCGGGGGCTGGCCATAGCGACCGGCGACGTTAAAATCTCCCGGGATATTTTAAGGGTTTACGCTCCAAGGGTGGAATATGACTCCAATGAACAGAATGCCGTAGCCTTTGCCTCGCCTGAAACGCCGGTAGTGCTTCTCCAGGGAGGCCAGCGTCTTGAGGGCCGTCTGCTTGAGATCGATCTTCAAACCGGTGAAGGTGTCCTGACCAAAGCTTCAGGACATTTCCCGGCGGAAAAGGGAAATGTCTATGCTGCGGGCGGCGATGTGGAGACGATACGTCTGGGTGAAGAAAAAAGCAGGGGATGGGTCAAATCGACCGTTCCAAAAGATCGCGTACAGGGCGGTCAGGTCTACAAGTGGAAAGATACAGCCATGACCACCTGCCCGGACACTGATCAGCCCCACTATCACCTGGTGACGCAGAAACTGGTTATTATCCCGGGTTACAGGGTTATAGCAAAGAAACCGCGCGTGCATGTGGGCGGCAAGTATCTTTTTACCTATCCGTTTGACTACATAGTTGACCTGCAGAAGAATGAGCGATCCCCCATGGCTCCTTCGCTGGTATATGAAAGCAGCAAGGGAGTCGGTATTGTTTACGGGTCAGCCTTTTCGGTGGGAGAATTGTCCGCCAGATGGAAGGCCTGGTACTGGTCGAAGGTGGATTTCGAGGGGGCTCTGTCTCTGGATTACAAGACTTCGCCCTGGATGACCCTTTTTGCCCGTGCTGATTACACATGGAACTCCGATCAGCAGGAAAAGCGATTCCGCCCGCAGTGGGGCGCCAGGCTGTCGAAAAACGGTTGGACCGGCAAGATATGGTGGTCCCAGGCGGAAAGCGTCTCCATAGAAAAGGAACTGGGCGAAACATTTACGGGAACACTGTGGAGAAAGCCGGAGATCATGATTTATTCGCCATGGTGGGCCGACCCGGCTACGGGGGGTAAATTCCGCCTGATGGCAGGGTGGGGGGAATACGAAACCTCCGCCACGGCGGGTGGGTCCGTTACGGTCAGAAGAACCGCCCTTGGCGCAGCCTATTCGGGCTCCACTACAATCGGCGCCGTACGTCCCTTCTGGTCCTACAGCTACTGGTGGTACGACTACGACCACCTTTCCAAACATCAGGACAGATACGACGCACGTTTCGGCATAGTATGGCCTCTGGGACCGCTGACGATGACCAGCACATGGACCCGGCGCTGGGTATACGGGGATTCTCCCATGTCGTGGGACGACTACTCCGACAGCGAGGCTTTCTACCAGAAAATGGTTATACCATTTGGAACCCGCTGGAGCCTCATGGCGCGCGCGGGGTACGACCTGGATGACGAGAATCTGGACGAGATGGTCTACAGGGTCACCTACCGCAATAATTGCTGTTACCGGGTAGATATAACCTACAGGGACGACCGCGTCGGAGACGACGACTGGGCCGGGCTCAGACTGTTGATCAACGCTTTCCCGAGTAACCCGTTTTACCTGAACACCAAGCAGATTACGGAGTTCGGAGAATGACAGGTTTCCCCAACCTGAAAAGGGTCGCCGTGCTGTACGGAGGAGACAGCCCCGAGAGGGATGTTTCTCTTTCCAGCGGTGCATCGGTCTGCAAGGGTCTGGAGGAGGCCGGTTTCGATGTGGAGCCGATAGAACGAACATCGGCAGGAGAGTTTATAAAGGGTGTAACAAATTCCGCGGCCGATGTCTTTTTCGTGGCCCTTCATGGAGGCTGGGGAGAGGACGGCAGGCTGCAATCGGTGCTGGAACTTATGGGCCGGGCCTATACGGGTTCCGGACCCGGCGGCTGCGCGCTGGCAATGGACAAGGCGGCCAGCAAGGCTGTTTTTACAAAGAGCGGAGTTCCTACGCCGCAGGTTATGACTTTGACCATGGATAGTGACTTTTCGGCGAAAGTTGTTTCGATGCGGCTTGAAAAACTGGTACAAAAATGGGGAAAAGCCGTAGTTAAACCATGCAGTTGCGGAAGCACCGTGGGGATAACCATAGTCGATTCCCCGGAAACGCTTACCGGCGCTATAGATGAGGCCTCCCGGCTGGATAGCACGATTCTGGTGGAGCAGTACATCCCCGGCAAGGAGATCACCGTTACGGTGTGGCAGGAAGGCTCCAGTATCCGTTGTCTGCCGGCAATAGAGATCGTGCCCAAAAAAGGGTTTTATACCTATGAGGCCAAATACACACCGGGCAGAACCGAGTATCTCTGCCCCGCTCCGCTTGAGGAAACAGTGGCGAAAAGGGTGCAAAAGGTCTCGGCGCAGGCTCACAGATGCCTTGGTTGCGGGGTTTACAGCAGGGTGGATCTGCGACTGACGGATAAGGGCGCGCCCTACGTTCTGGAGGTGAACACGGCTCCCGGGATGACTGCGACGAGCCTTGTTCCCAAGTCGGCCAGGGCCGAGGGGTGGGAGTTTCCGGAACTGCTTCGCCGGATATCTGAAAACTCACTTGTTGCTGACAGAAAATAGAAGCAATATACGCGATTTGCGAAAGATAAAAACTGGGGTCGCCCATGTGGCGGCCCCAGTTTGCATCAGATTACCTGGATATTCTGGACACGCAGTTTCCTGGTGCCTCTGGGTACGCGTATCGTCAGTTCGTCGCCTACGGTTTTACCCAGGATAGCCTGGCCGACCGGAGACGCGGCCGATATCTTGTTCGACCTTGGATCCGATTCCTCGGAACCCACTATAGTGTAGGTGAGCTTTTTTTTGCCCTCCAGATCGAACAGTGTGACTGTGGCCCCCAGGCTCACCTTGCTGGTGTCGATATCCTTTACGTCGACGACCCGCGCCTTGCTCAATTGGTAATCTAGCCACTGCACCCTGCTTTCAAGCTTCGCCTGGGCTTCCTTTGCCGCCTGGTACTCGGCGTTTTCGCTCAGGTCTCCGAAACTGCGTGCTTCCTCCAGCATACGCGCTATTTCCTGCCTGCCCTCGCTGCGAAGTTGCACCAACTCGGCCTTGAGTCTTTCGTAACCTTCCCGTGTCATGACGATCTGATCTACAACGGGATGGTCGGCCATGCTATCAGCCTCCCTTTTAACGCATGTGCTGTCTATTGACGGCGTATTGTAACAGACGGTTCAGGAAATATCAATTCTTGACATATTCTGACCGATGTAACAGAATACCACAAATACACGTTTTCAGATGCAGGCAATGAAGGGAAGAGTAACTTGCCGCACGCGGACAGAGAAGCGGGTCCATCGGCTGAAAGACCCGCGGCGCAGAAAGGCAAGTGAAGACCATCCCCGAGCCGGACCGCCGAAACCGCGTTTGCGGATAAGGCGGCGGGGCGCCGCCCCGCACAGCGGCCCGAGCGTCGCGGCTTTATGTCGCGGAACTGGAGTGGAACCGCGGGTAAGGCCCTGCCCGTCTCCTGAGTCGAACAGGAGACGGACAGGGCCTTTTTCTATTGGTAGGGAGGCGTGTGTCGTGAATGGATTGCTCAAATGGTACCGAAACCTGTACCCGGTGACGGAACGGACACCCGGGCTGTCGCTGGGCGAGGGTGGTACGCCGCTGGTTTATCTTTCAACGCTTGGTGACAGGCTGGGTGTTAGCCTGTACGCAAAGTACGATGGATTGAACCCCACGGGTTCGTTCAAGGATCGGGGTATGGTGCTTGCCGTAGCCAAGGCCGTTGAGGAGGGAGCGACAGGTATTATATGCGCCTCCACGGGCAACACCTCTGCCTCGGCCGCCGCCTATGCGGCCAGATTGGGTGTTCCGTGCCACGTGCTTTTGCCGGAAGGCAAGGTTGCCATGGGAAAACTGGCCCAGGCAATGGTGTACGGCGCCAATGTTGTGGCGGTAAGGGGAAACTTTGACCGGGCTCTGGAAATGGCCCGCGAAGCTGCGCGACGCAAGGGGCTGGCGATCGTAAATTCGGTTAACCGCTACAGGCTGTGGGGCCAGCGGAGCGGAGCCTGGGAAGTCTGCGACGAGCTCGAATGCGGTCCCGACTGGTGCGTGCTTCCCGTGGGCAACGCGGGGAACATCACCGCGTGGTGGAGCGGGTTCGTGCAGTACCGGAGGCTGGGACTGGCCGCCGGAGTTCCCCGAATGATAGGTGTACAGGCCGAAGGCGCGTCTCCTCTCGTTACCCGAAAACCCTGTCCCGAGCCGGAAACCGTGGCGACAGCCATACGGATAGGGAATCCGGTCAACGGGCCCCGCGCAAAATGGGCCGTACGGATGACGGGCGGTGAATTTTTGTCCGTGTCGGATGAGGAGATACTTGGCGCCCAGAAGCAACTGGCCTCACTGGAGGGTGTTTTCGCCTAACCGGCTTCCTGCGCGCCACTGGCGGGGCTTTTGCGAATGCAAAAAGAAGACCGCCTGCCGGGAGGGTTGAGAGTTGTAATGGTGCTTACGGGCAACGGTCTCAAGGACCCGGACGCGGTGCTTGGCAATCTTCCGGCGCCCGTAACCGTGGACGCTTCATGGTCTTCACTGGAGGAGGTCCTGTCATGAGCGCGCCGCTTTTTTCGGTCAAGGTCCCCGCAACGACCGCGAACATGGGATCCGGTTTCGACACGGTGGGCCTGGCGCTGTCGCTTTTCAACCGCTACGAGGTGCTGGAGCTGGATGAGCCCGGCGCCTATCGGGTGGAGATCACTGGCGAGGGGAGCGCGGAACTGACGGAGCCTTCTTCGAACATGATCATTACAAGTTACGAGAAAGCCTGCGAAAGATGGGGAATGGAAGCTCCGGGGTTCAGTCTGCGATGTCTTAACGCCATACCGTTATGCAGAGGCCTGGGGAGTTCGGCCGGGGCGGTGGCCGGCGGTGTGATGCTTGCGAACGCCCTCAGAAGCGAGCCGCTGCCGATGGACGATCTTTTGCCGCTCATGGTGGAGATAGAGGGGCACCCGGACAATGTGGTTCCCGCCTGTCTGGGAGGTATGGTCGTGAGCTGTCGGGACGGAGATTCCCTGAGGTATGTGCGGCTTCCTTCCCCTCCCGCCGAGATCACGGCGGTTGTCGCCGTTCCCGACGTTCAGGTTAGAACTGAGGATGCGCGCAAGGCTCTTCCGGAAAACGTGACAATGCAAGACGCCGTCTTTACCCTGAACAGGGGTGTCCTTCTGGCGGCTTCGTGGGCGGCGGGCAAATGGGAGAATTTGCCGTGGGCGATGGACGACAGGCTTCATCAGCAGTTCAGGGCCCGGCTGTTTCCGGGCGGCGAGACCATACTGGACGAAGTTAAAAGCGCGCCGAACTGCCTGGGCGTAGCCATCAGCGGATCAGGCCCAAGCGTGCTGGCGATGGCCAAGGGCTCGCCGCGCTACGTCGCGGAGGCTATGTGCCGGATATTCACCAGACACGGAGTAAGGTCACGGTTTTTCGTGCTCGACGTCGATGAGGAGGGGGCCGTTCTGACACGCGTCCCGGAGGGAGTGGTCGAACGGTGAGTATGGAAGTCCTCAAGTTCGGCGGTACATCCCTGGCGGGTCCGGGGAAACTGGAATCGGGCGCCGGGAGCGAGGCTGAGCGTGGCGGGAGGGGATTGTCGCCGGCAGTGGGTGTGTCGGCGGGAAGGGAGG